>JAYRNY010000633.1:0-4311 GCA_041911975.1 bacterium
ATTACTGGTTTTGCATAATCGGCAGTATTTGAATATCCATCTCTCAAATAGCGCCTGCTTCCACCGCTTCTAGTCGTTTTGACATAGAAGCGGCAGGAAGGAGACTGAGTTTGCATACGGGGAAAACCGCTTTTCTTTGGTCCTCCCTTTGATCTGTCATCTTCTAAAGAAAATGGATTGATACTCGGCACGTTATCTTCCCGTATGTATTTTTAACTAGGCAGCCGGAGCATCGTCTTTCTTAGGTCGGTTATCCAACCAGCTGGCTGCATAGAACTTGCTCTTATCCATTAGTTGAGCGAAGTCCTGTTGATTCATACCGTTGTGATTCAATCCGACTTTCCATATACAGGAATTCAGATAGAGAATCTGACCGGTCGCATGCAGGCCTTTTAGAGATAACCTGACCAGGCGATCTTCCAACTTCTGCAGTTTTGCCATCACATCTTGCTCACCCGGATGCATAAATGCTTTGTCCATGTATTTGAGGTAAGCCTCAAGCACGGAACGCATCAGTTTGCCGACTGTGCATTTCTTTTTATTGGCTATTTTCTCCAGCATCATCTTTTGTTCTGGTGTGACATAGATGTGCAAAGGAACTAATTTAGTCGCAGGCAAATTATTCACCTCCTTTTTCTTTGTGTTATTCGCCGATATTTATTTGATGGGGTTACAAAAGATCCGTGTACTTGAACTTGGACAGAAATTCAGTTTCGACCACACGGATTTCTTTTGCTTACCGCTTAGTCCCAATATACAACCAGCACCAAAACGCAAAATTCCTAAAACCGCATTGATAGCGGTTCTTCTTATTTGATTTGATATTTACTATGTTTGATATGCTTTTCTCTAGTGCCACTAATCACGGTGCAGCACGAAAAGCATTCCTTAATATTTCACCTAAAAATTCAGCATGCCGTGTCCGTCCGATCATTCACGTGGTAGCGGAAAGACTTGCGATCTGATTTCCTAAGAGCATGTCCAGCTGAGGGCTTATGGTCCTTGAGGTGGAGACCAGTTCTGAGGAAGTAACTGTTGAAGTTCGCTTGTTTTCAATCCATTGATGCGCGCCAGGACGTCGGCGTACCAGTCAACTGGATTGATGCCGTTGCGTTTTGCTGTGGCAATGAAGGAGAGATGAACAGCAACAGCTTTAGCACCTGCGTCGGAACCAGCAAACAAAGAGTTCTTTCTCACAAGAACCCAGCATTTGATTGCGCGCTCGGCCTCGTTATTGTCGATTGCAATGTCGGGGTTTTTGAGAAACCTTGTAAGTGCCCGCCAGTGTTTGAGTGTGTAATTGATGGCCTTCATCAGCTCGTGGGTCGGATTGAATTTACCCTTTGCGCTGATGATGATCTTTCGAAGGAGATTGATGAGCGGCTTCGACTTTCTACGCCGCATTGCCAGTCTAAAAGCAGGAGGCTTATCCTTGGTGTCCCGCTCGATTTGGTAGAGTTGACCGTACACATCGAGTACAGCGCTTCGAACGTTCTGCTCGGTGAACTCAGCTTCAAAATATTTACGGCGAGAGTGAGCGTTGCAGCCGGCTTCTATTCTACGCCCGTCCTGGTACAACGCATCGAATCCGCCGGCAGCATCGGCTTGAACGATGCCAGTGAAATCGCCGAGGAATGCCAAATTTTTCTCAAAGGAAAGGTCTGGCGAGAAATCGAACATGTTCACCGGGTGCGCAGAGTCACCAATGTATGTCGTGATTTTTCCTTTGCGAATGTTGTTCTTGTGGCTGCGGTCTTGAATCTTGATGGACGAGTCGTCGGTCTTGATGATTGCGGAATCCAGCAATTCTTGCTTCATCAGGTCGTACAGCAGAGACAGTGTGTCAGCGGTTACCTGCATCCAGTCGCTTTGAGTCGAGCGTGGAATATCAACGTTGTGGCGAGCGAAGATTTTCTCTTGCCTATTGTTGGGAAGTCCATCGTCGAGCTTGCCGACGATGATTTCGCCAAGAAGTCTCGGGCCTGCGTAGCCGCCAGGAATGGGTGCGCAGGGTTTTTCAGCCGTAGTGATGTACTGCTTGCAGCGAGGACAGGCACGGGTTTCTTGCAGGTGGTCGAGGACCTTGAGGCTGGCGCTGACCATTTCGAGTTGGTGGGTGAGAAGATTGCTGACGAAGACTGTTTCAACGGAGCACTCGGGACAGACGGCTGCATCAGGTCTGACGAAGTGCTCGGCAGGCTCGTGCGGGAGATTTTTTGCATTCTCGAGAATGTGCTTGATGCCGATGGAAGAGTTCTTTTCGGGACCATCGGCTACGCCGGTTTTCGGCTTAGACTGCAACAGTGCAGGGCGAGGATTATGTTTTTCCGTCTTGTTCCCGTAGTCTCGCCTGTTGCGTTTTTTCGATTGAGCGATCAACACATCGATCTTGGCTTGCAGGTCTTTGAGAAGCTGACGCATCTCCTCGTTGCCGTCGAGCGCTTGCTGGAGCTGCCGCTGCAAGTTTTCAATGAGCTTGGTCAGGCGTTTGATTTCGGACTGTGCTTCGGCGTAGTCTTTTTGCAGCTGAGCAAAATCTTTGTTCATCGAGCACCGCTTGTGGTATCAAGCAAATGATATCACTATATGACGTAGTGTCATGATAGGAACGAAGAAGATGCCACCATATTTAATGCCTCGGTTTTGAGAGCGAGCGTCTGAAAAAGTACTATTATGTTTCATCGCCAAATTTATGAAAGGAGCACAGGTTCACGCTTTTCCTTTTGCTTCTCTACTTGTGACCCCTTTTGGGGTGCCTTTTCGCTTTGATTTCGGCTGTCATGGCGGTAACGTTTCAAACGCTTAACCGAGCTTGTGTCGATACCCTCCAGGAGCATCGCAAATTGACGGCGCTCGATCTCGACTGGAGCATATTCGCCATTGACGAACCGGACGTCCGGAAATTTAAAAGTGCCGACTTCAAGTCGCTTTGCAAAGATTGCAAACCCGTCGCCGTCCCACCAGAGCACCTTAATGAAGCTGCCGTTCTTGCTTCGGAAGAGAAACAAGGCGCCGGAAAAGGGATCTTGTCCAATCAGCGATTGAACGAGTGCGAACAAGCCATCAAAGCTGCGCCGCATGTCGATGGGTTTGGTGCAGACGAAGATCTTTACTGCCGGTGACACGTTGAACATTATGGATTCTCCAGAGCTGCAATCACGGACGACAAGAAATCGAGAGAGCCTCCAGGTGCTAAACGCAGCGTTATGCCGCTGGGCAAGATGACCTCCAGCTCTGTTGCGTTTGATTCAGCTTTGGCTCTTTTGCGCGTGCTTTGTTCCACGACTTGCACTTGTGCAAATCCGATCGATGGTTCAGTCAGTGCAATCTCCTTCGGGCGCAACTCAGAAACCTTTGTTTTGGGCTTTGTAGCGACGGCGTGAATTTCCATTGTGTTCGCATTCAAGAAGCGATCCAAATCGGCCCGCCGATATTTGATTAACCGGCCAACTTGTATTACTGGAATATCGACCCGCTTGTTGCACTTCCACACAGCAAGCGTCTGTTCCGCAACTCCAATATATTTCGCTGCCTCGCGCCGGCTCATCAAGTCAGAGCCGGCTGCCTTCAGCCCAGCGTCCTTGCGCACGCTTAGTCCTCCCAAGTTGTTAGCAATCAGCGCATTGCAAACCAATCGCACCGGTTGACGCTTACTAGCAAACCATGCCGCTCAACCAACCGCTACCACGTGAATGATCGGACGGACACAGCATGCCGTCGTGCATGCATAAACTGAAATCAAAACTCATCAACATCTGTCAAAACGACATATGCAAACGGTGCACAGTTGGCAAAATACGTTAGAGTAATGCGCTCAAAACTCAACACACCTTCGCTACTTATAGCCAACCATGCAGATTTCCGCCATGCAATTTCAAACGTATTGCAGTTATTGCCAGCAGTTCGTCGATACAGGCAAAGTAAATTCCCACCTCAAAAAAAACGAATTGCCCTAAAGCCTTGCCACCACAACGCCACCACCAAAACGAATCACCAAATTTATCCTGCCTCCCATCCAAGGGGCATTTCCTCGGCGGCATTTATGGGGGTCACCGCCGATTCAGTAGGCCACGCCCACCCACCACCCCACGAACCCGATATAAATGCAACGTCACCCACAGATACCATGGAACATGATCATATGAGGAGAATGCCTATCTATCCCTAGCCAATGAAATTCTACGGATCATCGCACCATAAACAATGAGCAATAAAATCAATCGCCGCTGCCACCAAACGCCCCGGATCATTGCACTTCAAATTTCTGATCAACCACACCTGTATCTATCGACGTCGGGGAAAAAAAACTCA
>JAYRNY010000634.1:0-3256 GCA_041911975.1 bacterium
CATCTCGATTGCCTGATATGGGCAGTCTTTGTAGCACAGAGAGCAGCCGGTGCACTTGTTGAGCACGACTTCGGCGGTCTCAATTGCCGGTTGCTTCGGAATCATCAGCCAGGGCAGTGCCGTAATGACGATGGTGCCGACAATCATCAAACCCCAGTAACCCATGACCGGCATTTGAGCCAGAAGTGCATAAGGCCACAGGAAGAACCAGTCGATGTCGAATGTGTTCGGCTGCTTGTTGAGGTCGGCCATGTTGCCGCTGCTCAAGGGCCAGACGAAAACACAAATCAATACCAGGGCGGTCAGGATGTAATTAACGGCAGGTGGCGGCGTCAAGACCGGTCTGGTCATGCGCAGGTAGTGAACCCAGAGACCAAAGAGAAGGAAGAATGATAGACCGATGTGAATGAAAAGGAAGTTCGAAAGTGTCAGGTTGGTGACCTGATCGCCGTTCAAGAAAAGGGTCTTCAAACCGGGGCCGATGCCCGGCAGAGCTTCGAATGCGCCGGCGGTCATTCTGGTCAATAAGAGGGAGCGATCGTCCCAAACGAGATAGAAACCTGTTTGACCGATGAAGAGGACAAAAATCGCCAGCACGATACCTGATACCCACTGCAGCCAGCGGTATTGACGGTAGCGGTCGGTGAACCATACGCGCAGTGCATGCAGCAAGATGGTGATCACCATCGCGTCACCGGCATAACGGTGGATACCACGAATGACACCACCGAAAGGCAGCGTCTTGGTGATGTAGTCGACCGAAGTCCAGGCGTTAGTTAGATTTCTCGAGTTATAAGCGTTGTCGATTGTCGGGATGTAATATGCGAAAAGAAGCAGCCCCGAAAGGTACAACACCCAGAGGTAGTATTGAGGAAGAGCGCCGTGATAGTAGAACGGGTTGTACTTACTCGTCATGAACGCGTTGGTCGCGTTTTCAATGGCGAGCGTCAAACCGTTGAAGGCTTTTAGCGGGTGATTATCGACAATCTTTTGCACTGGGGTCATCCTCTATTTCTTAACCGGCAAAACCGTCTTTTCTTCGGCATCTTCTCTGCCGATAATCATGATGCCGATACCGGCAACAGTAAGTGCGAGTCCCATAAAGAGAATGTATCCGTAGTCACCTAGTGACGCCGTCGACTTCTCATTTACGGTAACGCCCTTGCCTTTCAAGTAAGTAAGCAGGTCATTGCCCATTCCCGGAGTCAATGAATTGAAGAAACCGGAAATTGCATCGTGGAGACCGATTCTCGTGGTCAGGTCAGCGAGCCAGTCGGGAAGGTTGCCGGCAAATCCCAATTCCGACCAGGCCATGAGTATGCTGATGCCGACTACAGCGCCGGCGAATGCCAGGAGTATGATGCCCTTCGGTGAAAGTATGTACTTAATCACAATGAATTCCTTTTTTAGAACGCTCCCGTCTGGCCAAAAGCTTCGCTTCGATGCGGTCGAACAATTTGACTTTACGCACTAACTTGCCTGTCGATTTTTCTTCGATGTAAATCCAATAGCCCTGGACTGCAAGAAGTAGAAGAGTAAAGGTAGTTCCGAAGAAAAGGTAGGCTCCGGAAACAAGACCCGGCTCTTTTTGAATCTCACGCCAGCCCTCAAAGAACCAGGAAAGAGTTATGACCGTAAGTGTGAAAGCAAAAAGTCTGATCGGCAATCTCACCTTCGTCGGCTTGGCCAGGGCCTTTGTTTCCACGACAGCGCTGACATCACCTGCGGTGATGTTGCCTGGCATTGCGCGTGGGTCCTTTTGGGCGGTCAAGTTATTTCCTCTTTCGTTTTACGTCGCAGCCGATGCAGTTTGAGCAGGTGCCGGTTTTTGAGCAGCCTGACCGCCCGACTTGAAGCTGTATGCCATGTAGGCGGCTACGACCATGACAACGGCTCCTGAAATCATCCAGGTCCAATCCCAGAATGGAATCTCCAGAGGATAGAAGACTCCTTTCGTCGTCGTCTCTATCTGTGTGGCGGGATTCATTCGATCGCAGAACACGACATAGTCGTATGCCCAGCGGTTGGTGACCAGATAGTCGACCATGCCGAGATATTTCGGATGGGCAGGTGTGAATGTCGGGATCCAACTAATGAGCCAGTCGACTGGTGAATTGAGTTGGCAGTGATGCAGAATTTCATCGAAGGCCTTTTGCACCTCCGGTCCGCCTTTGGCTACATACGAATCCTTAAGCCAATCTTGCCAATCGTTTCTATAGGTAGACGCGAAATAGAACTTGGTCGGCTGCACTGTGCGCATCGCAGCTTCCAGTTTGTCAGGATCGGGAAGGAACGGGCGCATAGCACTGTAGAACCACTGTTGGAAGATCGGTCCGCGGAACATTTCCACTTTCGCCATGTAGTAATAAGCGAAAGCCCAAAATGCCTGGATACCACCGATAACGGCAAGGATTGCAGCTCCTTTCCATTGTTTGACGCGCTGGACGGCATCTTTGTTTTGCCACATCAGCCAGAGTTGCAAGAACATACCGACGTTGACGGTCAGGTAAGTGAAGGCTCTCCAGTAGGGTGGATCGGTGTGGATGTTGGCGATGTTGGCGATGATCAGAAGCGAGAATACGACCCAGCTAACGACAGCCATGACCACTACCCAGAATATGAATGGTCTCTTTGTGATGTCCTTTTCGGGACCGGTCAGCCATGTGTCGATGAAAGGAAGAGAAACAACTATGAGCGGCAGCACGATCGTGATCTCTGTTGCCACTACAGGCTCCAAATATTTGTACATCTGATACAAGCCGAGGAAGTACCAGTCAGACAAAATCGGAAGCGGTGTAACGTCCGGATCGGACCGTTTGCCCTGAGCAGCCGGCAATACGATTGCCACGACAACCAGCATCAATGTGATGATGGTGCGTTTTGCCCAGCTCAACGGAACGCGCTTGTAAGCATTCTTGTAGAAATACAGTTCTACGAAGATCAAAGGAATGAGAGAGAAAGCCAGGTGGATGGAGAAGAAACGGGTGATCGTTTCTTGCGTGATGGCTGCTCCACCGCCGAGCAGAACTTCTGCTGTATTCCAGCCCATGTGAATGGACTTGACGAGCGGCTGATAGAAGTCGCCCATGACTGGAAACTGATCCATGTAAGTCGGGAATGTCGCGAACACCTTGGTCGCCCAAAATGCGCGCTGGTTCCAGATCAAAAGATAACCCGTCAGTCCGGAATACATAGAAAGCAATAGGGCCACGAGAGCGACGGCAATATTGAATTCCTTGCCCGGTTTGTAATCGGC
>JAYRNY010000635.1:0-4545 GCA_041911975.1 bacterium
ATGCAGTCTAAACGTATACCTTCGCGCTCCAGCACCTGCAGCACGCCAATGTGTGCGGCACCCCTCATGCCACCACCTCCGAGGGCAAGGCCTACTTTGGGGCGATGTTTGGGCGAAACTGTTTCGACTGACTGAACCGGCGGCGTTATTTGAGCGCTCCTAAGGCTCTGAACGCTTTGAGCATGCGAAGTATCTCGGCCTCGCTGAGCATCCGAGGCCTGAGCCCAAACTGGACGGAAACAGCCTGTGGAGACGCAAAGAACTGCAGTCAAAAAGGCTGCGTTTAAGCAGGCATTTGGCTTTCTTCTTCTTGTTTTTTTGACTATGTCCAGCTCCATTGCATGCGTATCGGTATCGTCCAGCCAAGCTTGGCTATTGCTTCGTCTACTGTCAGTGTAGTCTTGACGCACATTTTGAGCAATTCTATTGCCTGGTCCGAAGATAACAATCCCTCCTTGTACAGGGACTGAGTGCGCAAAACACTGTAAAGCATCTGATCGTTGATTATGTTGGCATCAAGAAGCTTTTTGCCTACTCTCACCGGTTTGTCGCCGTCGCCGGCGATTTTCTCAATAACTGACCGGTCAGCCACTTTTGCGGCTACCAGCAAATCACCAAATCTCATCAGCTCTGCAGCCATTTGCGGAGGCGGATTTAATTCTGCCATTGCTTGATAGACACCGATATTCTTGTTCTTGCAGTTCTTCAGGGCTTCGGCTGCCTGATACGGTTTTAGATAGCTTTGCACCAGATCCAGCATGGTCATTGCTGCTTCCAGTACGGAATGCGTTATCAAACCGCCATCGAGAAGCAGCTTGTGCAGCGGCACTTCCAGAAGTACTTCATGCTCGAGCAAGTCCATAAGGTCCGACTCTGATACGACCATAGACATAGCCAGCAGCTCAGGGAGTCTCAAACTGGCACCGTTGCAGTCCTTGTAGATACCCTGTTCGAACATGATTTGCCAGACGGACTGGCGCTTGTCGCATGCCATTCGCAATGCTCTTACGGCATCATCACGCCCGATTTTTTCTTCTTTGACTAGTTTGAGCAGATTGATCGACTCAATCACTACTCGGCGGCTCTGATAGCGGTTGAACACCAGCGAACGAGTAAGCGGCATGCCGGTTTCGTTGGCCTTCTTGATGGCGCTGTCGAGCTGGTCCATAGTAATTGCCGACGCTTCGACCATCATCTTCGTCAGCTCGTTGGTTTCCACTTTGGGCGCCGGTGGTTTGTCCAGTACGATGCCCATCATGTCGAGCGCCTGCAAAATCGAAAATTCGTTCTGGCGAGCGCAGATGACTGCGGCAATTGCAGTATCGACATTGATTCGATCTGCCTTAACCAACTCGTGCGCGTCCATTGCAAAACGCAAGGTCGGCTCGGTTGCATGGCGGAGAATGAGAATTGCCTGACTCAGCGACATGCCCAGCTTTTTGGCTGTGGCTTGCGCCTCCTGGGCTTCTTCCGGTCCAACTATTTTTGCCGAAACTACAATCTGGTAAAAGCTATCGACCTGAGTCGTTCGTTCGTGCATAGGTCACCATCGCCTCATTAGGGGTCAGGCTGGGGTAGTAATAGGTCGCCAAAATAAAGAGACTCCATGTATGTTATTCCACCGGATTTCATCTAATCTCCGCTCTTAAGCCAGCAGACAAGATTAAACGAACAGTTGGAACGTCCTATAAACAAGAGCCTGTTGGGTCGAGATTTTGTTTGTAAGCGCTCCGGCTTCGGCTGCGCCTCATCCTGCGCGCGCATCCGTCATTCGCTTCGGCCGCCTTCTCGGCTACCCTCGCTCATCCGTATGTGTTTGGTTGGTTTAGCGGTCGTCGTACACGCGGCAGCTGAATTCCTTTGAAAACAGGTCGTCGATTACGTCTGCGGCGTGTGAAACGTTCCAGATGAGCGTGTTCAGCTCCTCAGGATCCAGACCGATAATCGGCCTTTGCGAGGTTACAAGGATAATTTCTTCGTGGGCGCTCAGCGAGCAGCAGCTCAATTCCTGGTTAGCCTCCAGGCAGCGCAGGAAAAACTTTTCGCGATTGGCGTCCGGAAAGTGGACTATAGGACTGGTGACCCGCAAAAGAACATTGCCAGATTTGTCTTCCTGCAGGAAGATGTAGACCTTGGCGGAGCCTTCCTTTATCCACCATCCGCAGCTCTCTTCATCGCCGTCCATGCCGTGTCCATCTATTTCGAGCCCGCGTCTTTTGTAGTACTCGGTGAGCATCACTACGACGCTCTCGACGGTCCCCTTTTTTGGTGTTTTTGTGCCGAAAAGACCCATAATTAACCTCTTGAATTGAAGCGAGCCGCCAAAGCGCATATTCTAGCCGACCTGTCGCCGAACTGTCGCAGGAATAGCGTATGCACCGGCCTGATTTTAATAAGGCGCATTCAAAGCGGCCTCTGCGAGTTTTGAATTCATTTTTTCGGCGTGCAAAGTAGCTAGAATTCTGCGATTGGGACGGCTGGTTTTCAAGCCGGTTAGCGCCGGAGATGAAACCGTTTTTTCTTCCACAATGCGCGGGGTGCCCGCGCGGACGCATTGTTTTTGGCAGCAATGGAGAGTTGGTCATGAGAGAAAAGGGCTATTACAGATACGCTACTGTGCACGGCGACTCGATAATTTTTGCTTGCGAAGACGACCTCTGGCATGTGTCAAACAAAGGCGGTCTGGCTCGGCGACTCACGACCGGCAAAGGCGAGTTTTTCTTGCCCCTCGTTTCGCCGGATGGTTCGACCATTGCTTTTTCCGGCCAGGAAGAAGGGCACCAGGAAATCTATACGATGCCCATCGATGGCGGCTCTCCCAAGCGCATGACTTACCTTGGCGGCACCATGGCATACACTCTGGGCTGGTCTAATGACTCCAAGGAGATTTACTTCTCCAGCGAAGCGCGGTCTCCTTACATAAAGGAAGCGGAAGCATTTTCGATATCTGCATTCGGCGGCGAGGCAAAAAGACTCAACCTCGGGCACGTGATAACGCTTTCTAAAAGCGCCGACAACCGCCTGGTCATAGGGCGCAACAATGCCGACCCGGCAAGATGGAAGCGTTACCTTGGTGGCACTGCCGGTGACATCTGGGTGGAAGAGAAAAAGGGAAGGACGTTCAAACGCTTGTTGAACAAATCCGACGTCAACGGCAACGTCGTCTGGCCGATGTGGATCAAAGACCGCGTTTATTTCCTCTCCGACCACGAAGGTGTCGGCAATATCTACTCAGTCAACCCTGACGGCGGCGACATCAAACGCCATACCAATCACGTCGAATACTTCGTGCGCTACCCGTCGACAGACGGCGAGAAGATCGCATACACCGCCGGCGGAGAGATCTTTTTGCTCGATCCGCAGACAGGCGAGGACAAAAAGATAGAAGTGCGCGTGCCGCAGACGACCAGCCAGATTGCGCGCCGCTTTGTCGAAGCTACTGGCAATATAGAACACTTCGCCGGGCATCCGGACGGACATTCTCTGGCCATGATAGTGCGCGGGCAGCCGGTCACCATGCCATTCTGGGAAGAAGCTCCCATCCAGCATGGCTCCGGCAGCAGTGTCAGATATCGTCACGCCGAATGGTTGAATGACGGAAAACGATTTGTGGTTTTGAGCGACACTGATGGCGAAGAGCGTCTGGAAATACACCACGCCGATCGGCTCAAAGAGCCGGAAGTTTTCAGCGGATTGGATCTCGGACGCCCACGGGGATTTGTCGTCCATCCACACGAAGATCAGATAGCCATAGTCAATCACAGGCAAGAGCTCTTGCACGTCGATTTGAAGAGCAAGAAATTGAAGGTGCTCGATCACAGCAAAGCCGAGCGGATTACAGGCGCGACTTTCTCGCCTGATGGCAGATGGATTGCATATGTGTGGTCGGAGCACATGCAGACTACGATAATCAGAATTTGCGATCTCAAATCCGGCAAGACGCACGATGTCACGACTGCAATTCGCATGGACTTTGCGCCGTGTTTCGACCCAGAGGGCAAGTATCTATATTTCCTTTCGAACAGAGACTTCTATCCTGTTTATGACGACATGCAATTTGCGCTCGGCTTCTACAAGAGCGTGAGACCGTTTATTGTCACCCTGAGAAAGGACGTGCCGTCACCGCTCGTTGCAAAACCCAAGTCGGTAGCAGCGGGCGAAAAGAGAGACGAGGCTCAAGATAAGAAGTCGAATCAGAAGTTGAATGTCGAGATTGATTTCGACGGTATTCAAGGCAGAATTATCGGCTTGCCTGTTGATGAAGGCAAGTACAGGCAGCTTTTCGCTGTCAAAGACCGCATGATTTTTACTGACTATCAGATCAAAGGCATTCGACCGACATTCACCTGGACGGACGAGCCGGAAGACGACGGTAAGCTGATTGCCTACGATTTCAACGAGCAGCGCAGCGGAGTGCTTGCAACCGAAGTCGGCGAGCTCAGCCAGAGACCGTTTTCGAACCTGGCGACATACAAGTCGAAGAAAAAACTGCGCGTAATAGATCTTTCCATGCCGCTTGGAGAAGAAGGGCAGGAGCCGAAGATC
>JAYRNY010000636.1:0-18917 GCA_041911975.1 bacterium
ATATTGCCTCCGCGCTTTACTTCCACGCTGTCCGGCAAGCAACTGCCAAGCATGCGCGCCAGCTGTTCCACCATATCGGCGGCAGCCTTTTGATCCATTTTGAGCGAGGCAGCCAGGGTTTCAAACTGCAGCGCCTGTTCGAAATCGTCCGTCACAGGTGTTTCCTCCCGGGTCTAGAAGTGTAGACCAAATGACAGCTCCAAGAGGTTATCCGGCCGGGTTTAAGTTTGAGACTCTCCAGCTGTTTTTTGCCGGACAGTCACACTTGGGCGCAGCTGATCACAAACTAAAAACTCTTGGAATCTTCCCAGCGGCTGAGTACTAGTGGGGCTAGAATTAAACAAATGACTCCCAATATCGTGATCTCCAGAGGACAGCGGTACAAGACCATCGGTCAAATACCGGTAACCGCAATGACTTCTTGGACGGCTCCGTTCACAGGTGGATACGACCGCCACCTGAATGCAGGTGAAGAGTTCACGATATCGCATGACCCAGCAGCCGGCGCCACTGCTGTCTATTGCGACCCTGTCGACTATAACCGGGTGCACAGGGAGCTAATTCCTTGGACGGACAGATTTCGGTTCTGGGTTTATGCTGGATTTTACTTGTGTATTGATTTGAATGAAATAGAGCGCCACTGCCAATTGGTTTCTGAGGCGAAAAGTAGCTCATCAGGGCAGCAGTAGCGTGCTTTCTAAGATTGTAGTTGAACCCTTATAGAAAAGTGTCGATACAAGAAAAACAGAAAATTGAAAAATTCAGTGGTTGCCTGATTGGACAGGCTGTGGGAGATGCTCTTGGTTTTACATCAGAGAATCTAAGTCGCGAACGCATTCGGCGCAAATATGGTCGCCTTACTGATTACTGTGTACGGCCGACTGGAGCGTTCTACACGGATGACACGCAACTGGCAATCATACTGGCGGAAACCCTTCTGGAATCGGGAGAGTTCGATGAGAAGCTATTTCGTCAAAAATTGGGGCGCTGGTATATTGTGCTGCCAAGACTAAGCGGCAGGAGCACAAAGAATGCCGCTCTCAAATGTCTCCTCGGTTTGAGTCGAACTGGATATGACGTTCCAGGAAGTAGCGGCGCAATGCGCATTGCACCGCTGGGTTTGTTTTATTCAGAAGATCACGACATACTGCGCGAGGCGGCAATTAAATCCTGTAGGGTCACGCACACCAATAAGTCGGCAATCGCCGGCGCTCTTGCAGTGGCGTTTTCAGTCGCCTATGCAGTGACCACAGAGACAATCAACGTCGAGGAGTATCTGGACCTTATCTCGCGCGAAGCACGCCCGTTTGACGATGCACTTGCAACGCGCCTGCAATTGCTTCCTGAACTTTTAGAAGCAAGCGAGGACGACGCCGTAGCAGATCTTCTGAAAAACAGCACGATTACCGGCAGTCCGATAGGCGACATTGTTGCTGCTGCGGTATTCGCATTCATAAAATACCCTGATAACTTCGAAAAGAGCGTTCAGTTCTGCGTCAACGCAGGCTGGGACACAGATACGATGGCGGCAATCAACGGCGCAATCTGTGGTGCAATGAATGGAACCGATGGTATTCCACAACGGTATATTGATAATTTGGAGAACGGCTACAAAGGCCGCGAACATATTCGCAACTTGGCTAATCTAATGGCATGTAAGCAAATGGGATTGCGAGGCGGCAACGCATTTGTCGACCTGGCTCTGGACTATTGCAGAAACACTGCATTTCTCTATCACATGTTCCGCAGCAAGCCAATGTTTTGAAGCTTCAAAAACCGAAATCCCCGGGCGACGCCTGGCAGCGCCCCTACTTGGCGGCGCGCTGGTAGTCGAATTCCTGGTCGATCCATTCGGTCAGGTCTGTTTCCAATTGCTGAACCTCATCAGGGTCCACGAGTCCCCGTCGCAAAGCTTCAAAGACAACGCGGGTACGAGGATTGAATATTTCCATCCCGGCGCTCTCCCTGAGGTGGGCGTCCTCGCCTTTAACAAGCTTTTCCAGAAGCATGGAGAGGCGGTTTTGCACCCCTCTGACGCTAATATGGCGGCGGGCGGCTATGGCTTTGTCCGTAAGTCCTGTCGCGATGTCGGTGAGGGTTTCAAACTCCACATCGGTGAGCGAGCTGTCTTTGCACTTAAGGCGCGCCTGGACGCCTCTCACAACTGGATCGATATAGGGGTTTTCTTCATTAAAAACCGCGTTGATAGCCTCTTCCAGCTTGTCGTCGCCTTCGGACTTCAGCAAATACCCGTGAATTGCCTCATCGGGGACGATTTTTCCAAGCTCGCGAACATATGCCTCGCGGTGATACTGCGACCAGAAGAGGATTTTGCGCTGGGGAAAACTCTGCCAGATTTTTTGCGCAGCCTTGATGCCACTCATTTCAGGCATGGAAACATCCATGATAATCAAATCAGGAGCTTCGCTCTGTGCAAGCTCCAGACCCTCTGCGCCATTTGTCGCCTCTGCCAGATCAGCTTTCGGGAAAAGCCTCCTCACGACCTCTATTGCATGCGCTCTGAGCGCCGGGACATCCTCAACCACCAGTACTTTCAACTAAGCTTCTCCCTGTCAGGTCTACCCGTATCTCGACCACCGTTCCAGGATTCCCAAGATTCCCAGGACCTGCGCCCCCTTCGCCTGCGCGAAATGAGATAGTCGCCCCAATCAGATCTGCCCTCTGGCGCATGTAGCGTAAACCTCTGGATTCCTCATTCACTTTGCTTTCAGGAATGCCTTTTCCGTCATCGGCGATGGTCACGACCAGGCTGTCTCCATCCTTATCGGTGTTAATGCGGACGGTTTTTGCCTCCGCATGTTTAATGACGTTTGTGAGTGCCTCTTGCACGAGCCTGTACAACAAAGATTGCTCAACGAGCAACAACTTTTCCACATCTGCTTCTTCAATTTTGCTTCTGCAGCGAGCTTTAAATCCCCCTTTTTCGCCGGCTTTTCGGGCGCAATCTTCCAGCGCCGCAGCCAATCCAAGATGTTCTAACGCTGATGGACAAAGGCTATCCATCACTTCACGGATCTCCACCATTGTGGACGCAAGCAACTGATCGATCTCTTCCTTCTGCTCATCTGTTCTGTCTTTCGAATATGATTCGAACTTTTTACGTAGCCGTTTCATGTCATTCAAAACCTGGTCATGCAGGTCGGCAGCCAGCATCCGGCGCTCGACTTCATCTTGCCTGACCATTTGCAAACGCACATCGCGCAATTCGCTGTTTCGCACCTTCAGTTGGTAAAACCGAGACTGCATGCGAGTGTCCGCATCCTGCCATCGGCGCATTGCATAACCGAAAGCCAGGCCGATAGCAATTGAAACCATGAAGGTAACTGGAGCAAGACCAATCTGCAAGTATTTCCAGGCGGCCCACGTCATCAACAGCGAGATTGCAAAAGGCTGTATACAAGCCAGCACACGAGGAATGCCGGTAAGCTTCCAGCCGATCATCACACCGGAAAATGACAACAGCAGCGCGCAAGCCGCGGCGCAGGCAAGACGCGCCGCCGCCTCACCACTACCAGCTTTCAATGCAGACTCGGTTTCACCCAACCCGAGCATCAATCGCTCGAAAACTTCGGTCTCGAACGAAATAAAGTTTCTCATCCCAATCACGGCCAGGCTTGCCGCGATCACCGCGAGCAGGAAAGAAAACAACAATCGTCTGTCCGCTGCGCCTGTCATCAAGTTAGCGACTCAATCAAAAACACAAAAGATCGGGCTGTCCTTGGGCTTTTTCGTCTCCGTGTGCCAGACGATATTCGAATCCATCGTCGCCGGAGTGTCGATAACGCCGGCCATTCCCGACATCGTCCAGCCCTTTTCGTTGAAGTCCTCGAGATCTTCCTTAAGCCCGCGAATAGCTGCCTGATATCCAAGCTCTTCATTGTCGACTTCGAAGCCGACGAAGGCATGAAACAGACGCAGAAAAGCGGCAATGACTTCATCGATTTCGCTGGGTTTTAAATCAAGCTCGGGAGCGAAGTTTTCCAACTCCTCAATCATTTCGTCGGTGAAAGGCAGCTCAATCCGGTAGCAGCCTTCCTCGCCTTCCGCCTCAAACTTTTGTTGTTTGAGCGGATTGTCAGCAAGAAAATCAGCCACTTGCTTGTACGGTTTTTTCGACGTGTCCAACGCCACAAGCGTCAGCCCCGCCTGTTTCAACGAAATCAAAAGACGCCCCTGCAAAATCGAGCGCTCGACAAGCCCGAGCAACTCTTCGAAGAAAAGTTCCGGCTCCATCTCCGTCGAGTCCCCTACCAGCTCCATGACGACGTTGTCCGGCATCGCTACGTCCCTGCCCATGTTGCCCAGTCACTCCTTTTGACAAACGGTATATACGAACAAAACACAAAAGTATGGCCGTTCCTACTTACTTTTGCATGAGCGTTAAATTTACTTTGTTTGCGGCGTTATTGCTTCTGTTAGAATCTGCCCGTGGCCAAAGTTCTCGTTCTACCCGACTATATAGCCAGCCAAATCGCCGCCGGAGAGGTGGTAGAGCGCCCATCCTCGGTCGTCAAAGAGCTGGTGGAAAATTCTATCGACGCGGGAGCGACGAGCATATCGATCTGCGTAGCGGAAGGCTGCCGGTCGATCACGGTTGCCGACAACGGGCACGGGATGCTGCCGGAAGATGCGGTGCTTGCATTCCAGCGCCACGCCACATCCAAGCTGGCAAGCGCCGACGATCTCTGGCGCCTCACGTCGCTGGGCTTTCGCGGAGAAGCGCTGCCCTCCATAGCTTCAGTTGCCAAAGTCACATGTTATACGCGCCTCCATGACGCGCAAAGCGGATTCCGCATCGATGCGCAAGAAGGCAAAGTTACCAGTACCGAAACGGGCTGCGCGCCAGGCACGACGATGGAAGTGCTGGACTTGTTCTACAACGTCCCAGCGCGATTGAAATTCCTGAAGAAGGCATCGACCGAATTTGCACACATCCAGGAAATCGTGCAAAGTCTCGCCATCGCTTACCCGCATGTGGCAATCACAGTGGAACACGAAGGCACAGTGCATATGCGCACCAGCGGCTCCAATGACCTCAAGCAGGTCGTCAAAGAAGCAAAGCTTTTCACTGGCAACGAAGCACTTATCGAAGTCGATAATCACGACGTCACGCACGGAGTCAAAGTGCGTGGACTGGTGGCTAAGCCAGTGCATTTCCGCGGCGATCGCAAAGCAATTTTGACCATGGTCAACCAACGCCCCGTGCGCTGCCCGCTCACCTACAAGGCTCTGGAATACGCCTACAGCGACTTGATTCCGAGAGGAAGACATCCATTTGCGGTAATCTCGATAGAACTCGATCCGTCGCATGTGGACGTCAATATCCACCCGACCAAAAAAGAAATCAAATACAGCCAGGGTAATGAAGTGTATTTGACAGTGCAGCGTGCCATCGTCACCGCTTTGCGCTCCGTGCCGCGCCAGACTTATGCGGAAGAAGCTCCGAAAGTCGCTGTCAGCGTTATTGCTGAATCGCGAACGGTAGAAACGGAGTACACATCACCTGATGCGCAAATCGTCTATGCGCGTTTTCAAAACGCCGGGCAAGAAAACATAGCCGCGCCCCATGGACGTTTCACCGAACACATGGATTCAGAGCAACAACCATCTGTTGCGCCAGAAGCTCCATCACGAGCGCGCCAGCTTGGTTTTCGCGATCGCCTGGCGTTCAACTTACCTTCCAGCTCTGCGAACAATACTGCCGCGCCCGGTGATATCTCGGTTTTTGAAACACCTCAAGAATATTCAGCACCCGCCAGTGCACCGGCCGAGAAACCCGCTCAGCGTAGCGAATTACCTGATGGCTGGCGCCTTCTTGCTTACTTGAAAAACACCTACTTTCTGATTGAGTCAGAGCAAGGTCTGGAAATTGTCGAGCAGCACATTGCTCACGAACGCACACTTTACGAGCGCTTACTGGCTGCTCAAAACGAGCCTGGAAGGCTGACGGAGCACACTCAACACCTTCTGATTTCCGCCCCCTTGCGCCTGAGCGCAGAGCAATCAGCCTGCCTGAAAAACAACGAAGAGACCCTTGCGAAACTTGGATTTGAATTCGAGCACACCGCCGACGGTGGCAGCTCATGCACACAAGTTCCACTTGAACTCGCACACAAAAACTACGAGGCGGTTGTTCAAGAGCTGCTCGACCAGCTAATCTCCTGCGATCATGCCAACATCATTTTGGAAGCGACCAAATCAGTCGCCTGCCAGTCCGCAGTCAAGAACGGCATGACACTATCGGAAGAATCGATTGTCTCTCTGTTGTGCGATTGGATCGCCACACCGCGCAACGACACATGCCCTCACGGAAGACCAGTCAGAATGAGCTTCTCTATGGACAAGCTATTCCAGATGTTTCACCCGGCTTAGATCTCGACCAGGACCGACGAGCGAAGGGCACGCGCGCAAGGCGAGGCGTGAGAGCCTTGAGTGCTTTCAAACAAGATGGCGCAGCAACACCCGGAGCGCTTCAATTATTGATTTGATAGTCTCATCTGATGCAAAATATCGCCCCAGCGGACGTTCATGCCGTCGCGCTGCATCTGGTTTGCAGCCGCGTGGATCATGTTTGGATTATAGTGACTTAGCGCGCCCACTGCTTCTTTTGCCCATTTCGGATTGCTTCCGGCCACAACCTTAAGCAGTACAGGAATAGCTCGATTGTCATTCATCCATCCCAATTCCTGAATGGCATTGTACTTATACTGCTCATTAGCGCTCTGCAGCCAGGTCTTGTAGGTTTCCAACTGTCTTGCGGTTTGGAACTCTTTGACGGCTTCCCTGGCGCGCTGAGCCACGACTCTGTCATGCGATCGTTGCAGCCTGGCTGCTTCCAGTTCCAGTTCCATGCTCGGATGTTTCAATGCCTCTTTGAGCACCTCTACCCTGATGTCCGGCTGAGTGCGCAGCAGCTTGACCAGATAATTACTGAGGAAGTCATTTGCATATTCGCTCTGGCTCGTCACCTTCACAAGATTTTCGAAGGCAATCTTCTTGGCTCCTGTAACCGGTGTCCTCTCGATTACATTCATCAATTGGATTGTGTCACTGTTGCTTTCCGACAGCCTGAGCGCATCATAGTAGTCACGCGCTTCAGGATGACGGAATCCGGACAGCGCAGCCAGAGCTTCTTCTCTTGTTGCGCTTCCTGGTCTTGCATTTTCGATCAGAAAACCCAAACGAGCATCAAGACTGCTGTTGGAGATGTTGACGATTGAGTTGAACAGGGCTTTTTTGAGGCCGGTATCGCCTGCAGTCTTGAGAATTTGTTGGGCAACCGGAACGTCGGCAGCGTCGCCAATTCGACCCAGTATTTGTGCAGCGCGCAGCCTGTCCGCCAGCGGACCTTCAGCGATTATTCCCAGGAGTTTTTCACGAGCAACCGGTACGATTTCCTCTGCGACATATTTCAAACGAGCAACCTGCATCTCTCTATTTGCTTTATATGCGGGAATCTTGTCGATGCGAGCCTGGAATTCCGCGGGATGCACAACTGTTTCAGTGGTGCGCGGTATGAGAGATTCCAACCAGGCTTTTGCCATCAGCGTCGTTCGGATCGGAGCATTGTGAGCGGTGATGAAGAATCGGTCAGCGTCCGTCGCCATCAGTTCTTCGCCCATATGCACTGCCCAATTTTCATGATGTTGCAGGTCCGTGTGATCGGGATATTGGCGTTTTGCATAATCGCGGACATAGAAGCCAGTTTCGATTTCCGCGGCCTGATTGAACAGCACGCTGTGCTCTGGGAAATTAAACTTAACCAGATGCGACCACTCATGATTGAGAAACTCGCTTAAGGTACCGCCGGTGGTGGCTCCCTTGTCGCGCGTATTGAGCTGTTCGTAGAAGGTGATGACACCATCTCTGCCGGCAGTTGCAGCGGCAGGGCGCGGTACAACACCGTCCGGATTTACTTTCGACTGTCTGTATCCATTCATGTAGAAAGGCTCGTCGAGCAGGACTAATTCTTTAACCAGGCTCGGATCGGGCAATGCCTTTATGTCTTGAATGAAGTCTTCCGGTAGAGCTCTGCGCATTTCAGGATTTGTGTTCAGCGTGACCCGCGCCTTCACAATCTTTGCGATGTTCGCCGCTTTCTCGCCAAAAATCACTTCGGCAAGATCCATCCGGCCTTCTTGTATTTCCTTTTGCACAACGCGTCTGGTCGTAGCCGGGAGATTGTCGAAAGATGGAGCATCAATCTCGGCCCACATCCTCAGTTCACGAATTTGATCTAATTTTTTAGCATAGACCTCAGGCACCGTGATCTTAGTCTTTGTTCCTTCAATCTTGTAAACGCGCGTAGCTTCAGTATGTTCTTCGGTGAATTTGAGGAAAGCTGCTTCATCCTCAAAAGCTGCAGGCATATCAGGATCAATCTTGACCCGTCTTAACTTGATCTCTCCTTGAGGCTCCAGAGTAAGCTGGCGATTCAAATCAACCACGCCCAATTTTGGCTCGCGCGTGTAGGCGACGGAATCATGCGCCTGAGACATCCGGTGTTCTTGCAGCGGCGAAAGCTCGTCAATGCCATTTTTGATCTTTTCGCGGCTGGCGGACGAAATCACCTCCAACTGCGATTCGGTAGCCAACGCTTCCTTGCTTACCAGCGAGATTTTTTCTTGACCGGACGCAATCGGTTCTTGAGTGCTTGCTGTTCTACCTACCGGCGTCTTCTCCTGACCTTTCGGCTGCAGCCTTTCTTGCATCTGCGCTTGCAGATTTGACTGCTTGCCGGGACCAAATGCATGGAAGCCGGACATGACGCCGCCTGTTCCAGCGCCGATGAGCATACCGTCGAAAGTGCTCTTGCCGATTTCGCCGAGACTCTTGCCGTGAATGACCGCGTCCAGACCGCCGAAGACAGCACCGGAGCCGCCGCCGGAAAGTACACCACCCGTGACCATTCCCAGCGATTCTGAGCCGGTGCGATTGATGATGGAGATGGTCGAAGATTTGGCGAGGCGGGTGCCCAGCATGCCGGCAGGCACGTTGATTACGGCGCCGGAGATGGTAGCGGTCGACATTTTCTTCCAATCCGTGAGATTGTTCAGGCCGCTTTCGAACGAGAAGTGACCATTTTTATCACGCCAGGCAGTCGGGTCGGCACCTGCCTTCAAGGCACCGAACAATGCGCCGGAGCCGGCATTTAGTCCAATCTCTTGTTTCAGACCAGTGCCCAGACGAGAGCCGGCAAACTCGAAAGCCCGCGAGCCTGGCTGAGCCATCTTGCCGATGTAGTTGAGCCCGACGCCTTCCAGACCGTCTTTTGCGAAACCGAGCGCGAAGTCGCGAGCATCGCCTTTCGTATCCGCCAGCATGGTGGCGCGAACCAGCCCGCCGATTGCCGCCTTCTTGGTCATCATGGCAGCGGTGTCAGCGGCGATTGTCGCCACAAAGTCGTTGCCCTCGGCACGCTTGACCTTTTCTTCCTCGGTCAGGTTGCCTGAAAAAACGTCTCTCACCGCGCCGATTGCGCACCCAGCCAGGGTGCGTTCTTTGCGGTCTCCAAAAATGTCCGTCAAAAGCCCGCTGTGCTGCTCTTCGGCCTTTTGCTGCTCGGCTTTTTGCTCAGCCTGCTTTTCAGGAGCGCCGGCAGCTTCGGTCGCCTGGGCCACCATCTGGCTGGATATATTACTGCTGGGAAAGGTCTCGAATGCCAAAGAGATTCTTCTTAGAAGCTGGTTCAGGATTCCATTGAAGCTGAACTGATCTAGTTCAACGCGGCTGGAAAGCCAAAACCATTTGAGTTATCCGCAAGGAGCTTGTTAGCACTTGACAATGTATCAAAAGGTAAGCCAGTTGGGGAGTTGTCTTATCGTGGAAGTACGTAGAGAAATTCCCAGAATTAATCTGGGAGAGAAACAAAAAAGGGGCATAACATTGGCCGAAAGAGGTGGAAATACCCTCAACAGCAGATAGGGAGATCCGGTGCGCCACCATATTTAGTGGCACTTCAAAATCGATAATGGACGGATCACCACTGTTAATTCTGCTAACTCTGCTAAACTTCCGGCACAAACTTCAGGAGTTCTTGATGCGAAAACAGAACAGATTGCTTCTTCACATCTTCCTTGGTGCAATTTGTTTCAACTCGGGAAATATAGCCGCCCAAGCACAGACGCAACAAAATGCCGCCGGCGCGTCGATTTTCTACGAAAAGCATGATACAGATTTGGACACGCATGCTCTCGACATGCTCAAAAAGCATTTGCAGCGCCTGGAAGAAACACACGCACCCGACAGCGAAATTCTACCCGTCATGAGCGCCATGGCCATCCTACTGCGCGGAACTCCGGATCGCAAACATTCGATTGAATTGTTCAAAAAATGTCTGGAAATTCGAGAAAAACTTGGCGATCAAACCAGCGATGATTACAAAGCCGATCTTTCCGGATACGCTGAAGCCGCATTCTATGCGGGTGATCCACTCACCGCCGAAGATATGATTTTGAAACTGATACCGCTCAGCGCGGAATATGATGTCAAACACCGATTGAAATTCAATCTCGTCGACTGCTACACGAGCGAGAAAAACCTCCCACGGGCAGAGCATCTCATGCTGGAGACGCTGAAACAAAACGATTCGGTTGGACAGTGTTTTTCCTCAGAATTGCTTGGCGCAGGAGAATGGTACGCCATTCAACAGCGCTTTGACGAAGCCAAGTCCTGGTATTTGAAAGCGCTCGCCAGAGCAAAAACAGAGACGGATAAGAGCGCAGTAAAACAAGCAGAACGAGCGTTGAGCAAGTTTTTCGTAAAAGATAGCAAACCCACCGATGTGACTGCGTTGTTGAAGAAGTCACCACCACAGATTTCTCTGGGCGAAAGTTCCGCGAAATTCGATCTAGGTGGAGAAGGCGGATTGCACTACGGCTGCAACTATTCAGCCGCCACCGCTGCGAGTACGGATGGAAAGGCAGACGCACCTGACAATTTGAATAATGTCGCCGACTGGATGAAGGAGTACCGCGAAGCGCTCAAACACCTCAACCAGAAGCACTACCAACAGGCTGAATTTCAATTCAAAACCGGTGTTGAAAAATACAGGCAACAAGCGGAAGAAATGATTTTTACCATCGGGCTGGCAAAAACATACCAGGAAATGAAGGACCAAACAAAGCTGCGCGATACCATCGCCACCCTCGCCAAAAGCCAGGAGAACGTGGGACCACCGGCCCTGAGACCAATCGCCGCAGTTTCAAAGACTACAACTTCAAAAGTTGAGACTTCCAAATCGAAAAAAACTTCTAAGTAGGGTGGCCGCCACAAATCTGTAGATGTGGGAGCTGCGCGGAAATGGGAGCGCCGGCGGCTCGCCGGCATCGGTCGACGCACGGCGTCGACCCTACATGAGAAGAAACGAGGAACCTTGCGGTTCCTCGCCACTTGTTTCCCCTAACCAGATTTGCTTAGCGGTAGCTGGATGCTCCACCGGCAACACTCTGCGTAAGCGACATCGGTTGATCGAGAGCAAATTGAATTCTCGTTCCGCTCGGGATCTTCACGTCTTTGCCTTTACGCCACAGGTTGCTGCCCAATCCGACTGCGCCACCAGTAGCGACGCCAGCGATTGCTCCGGCTCCTACAGCCCCACCAACAATGGGCGCAAAGCAGATGCCCAGAAGCGTGCCGCCGGCGGTCCATAGTCCGGTTCTTACGATTCCACTCTTGACCGTGCTCGAGGTGGTTCTGCCTTTGAGGCTTTGCCCATCCTTGGTTTCATGCACAACCGTTGCAGTCTGGTTGGCTGTGATAACTGCCGACAACGGATAGCGCACTCCATCGGGAGTAACAGCATTTGTCAGTCTGAGAGTCATCTTGCCGTTCGATCCTGCCAACCCGCTCTTATCGACTGACACCATTTGTCCTTCAAGAGAGGTGTTACCGGGCAGTACGAGGTCGGTTCCGAGATACATCGGGGTATACAATTTAGCGCTAAAGAGATCGCCGGCTTTGGCGATTCCACTGTCGATTGGACTTGTGAGAACGGCGTCTACCGAAGTTCCCGCAGGAACATAAGTAACGCGTCCTTGCAATTGTTGTCCGTTGTAGCTCTGTGCTACCGCGGGTAGAACCAGTCCAATGGACAGAACACCCGCGACGATAGCGTTAAGACCTGTCCTCTTCATCGATTGCTCCTTCTAGTGGCGCTGAATAAAATTCAATTCTAAAACAATATCATAATGATGTCGTATAAAAAATCAACCGCCTATCCTTTTTATTATCGCGATGGCACCGGCGGTACCACTTAGATATTCATTGGGGCTATAAACGTTGACAGAGGAAGGTTATACAAAGTTCCCACGATTCTTTATGCTGACAACTGCAAATTTTTCTCAATCACCACCGGTAGTGCGAATATGCCACAAAGAACAATATTATCAGCACCATATGCGAAGGCACGTCACTAAAAGTCGACACAGCAAGCAAGAAAAACCCGCCGGCTTGAGAAAAAAAATCTTTGCCGGCAGCGGTGTTTTTCCGAACTCACAGAACGGAGAGCGCCTGTCTTCACCCAATAAAAACCATTGCCGGGTAACTCATTACAAGGCTCACGCCACAGCTTGACATCAGCAATACGGCCAAAGATTTTCGCCACTTCAAACCACTTACAACCCCAGAACTATCCCATGCACCAGCCGCGCTAATTCTCAACTTACTACCATCAGTTGCGCTATGCGTTTCCCAAGACCAGTAAGAGGGCAGCCAGGATTGTGCTTCGGGCAGCGCGTCCAGCCTCAGCTTAAACAGCATATCTCGGCTCAACTCATGAGTTCTTGCTTTTAAAAACTCATTAGTTCTACGGTCGAAGGTACTTTTCTACCTACCCCTCCTGATTCCAAACCCTCAGCTTCCCAGACCAATAGTCCTCTCCTCCAGGCAGTTCTTCCCAGCCGCTCACTGCGACTGCCGATGACACCTGCTGGACTCAGACGAGTTGTACAGGTCCTGGAAATGAGCTTTGGCATCTGGAGCCATACCTCGCGGTAGCTAGTTTTAACTGAAAGGAACGCATTCCTGCGTTCCAAGAACTGAGGAGCACCGTTATGAATCGCTTCTGGCAATCGTTTTTCTACGGTCTAATCGTCACAATCTCCATCATGGGTCCCACTTTCGGTCTGGGCGTCCTCTGGACGATCGGCACGGGCGGTGACCCTGCTGCTTACGCTGTCGACTGCATCAAGCTGTCGTTCGTCTGCATGATCTTCAGCACCTGGGGGCTCTATGAGCTCGCCGGTCTGCTCGAGCGTGCCAATCGTCCGCGCAGCGAAGATCGCGACAACGACAAGCGCGATGGTGACACCCGTGACGGCGACAGCCGTAACGCAAAGAATCCGAAAGCCGGCGACAGCACCGACGACAAGAACCCGAAGTAATTCGGCTCTTGTCTTAGTGCTGCCTATCCGGCGTCATACTCAAGTCCAGGACAAGCTTGCGATTGAATCTGAGACATGCCCGACCGGCATCATCAGATTCTTCGCAGCTTGTGCTGGGCTGGTCGATTTCTTTATTTGAAATCGGCCGAATCTCTGCGCAAACACGGAGGAAAGTCGAAGCATAAAACCTTCTCTTTCCTTCGTGCCAGCGCTTCCAAAGAGCCTGATTACCAGCCGTTCTTCATCGTTTACTTTACTTGAACGCAGTTCTACTACTCCTTATAATATTTCTCCAATGTCGCCACCCAGCAAAGAACTCTGCCGATGTGACAAACATGCCACACCGGAGTGACCAGCCTGCAACAGCGATGCCGGTATGGTCTGCACAAGCGCACTCTTGCGCACCCCCGGAGTCAGTTTTTTACTCCCCACGAGGAGATTTACTATGTTCGATCACATCAGAAGCAATATCGTAGCGGCAGGTAGAGACGTTGTAGAGTCGGCCCGCGGTGTAGGCGAAATACTTCACGCCGAAGCAGACTTTTGGACAGGTCGTGCAACATTTGGTGAGACGTTACGCCGTGAGGGTCACGCTTTGGGCAGAGTCGTCAGCGGTGCGACAGGAGCGGTACTTCGTGCCAATCTGGCGGCTGCAGAAGCGGTTTTACCACCTCTCACTTTTGTCGAGGATGCCGCTGGTCTCAATTCGTCGGAATACCTGAAAACGAGAGGAAATACCCGCGAGACCACCGACAATCAAGCTGACCAAGACGACAGAAACAGAAGCTGCCCGGTACGCCAAGAAGAAAAAGAACGCCCTGACGACCGCGTGCATCATGTCGTACACGGCGACAACCTCTGGAATATCGTGAGAGATGATTACAGAAAAAATCACAGTGGTGAAACCGACAACGGAGTTATTCTGCGAAGAACAAATCAGCTGCGAGAAAGGTATGGTCGCTTGATTCACCCGGGCGACAGAATCGAATTACCTGATTGGAAAGAGCCATGAACACACTTGACAAGCTCCACTGCGGCTACATGTTGCCGGCGCCTGTATCTTTTGTTCAAGCAAAAACTAGTCAATATCCTTTGAATCCCTGGGGCAGAGAAGGAGGTTCTTGAGCTTGCCAGGGCCCAATTCGGAATTCAACTCGCGGAAGACAAACATAAAGAAGAAAACGACCAGAAGGCAGAGAATGTGAGTAAGATCAACAAACAGACGCTGTTTAAGAGCAGCCTCTGCAACTTGATGCGCAAAAATCTTTTCTTCAAGCTGCCCGCCGAAAAAGACGACAACTGCAAGGAAAAGCGCCTTAGCAAGTGCCGAGACGATGAGCGGCCGCTTGTTTATCGTCACATTGAGAAAGGGAATTTTCTGGCAAAGAAGCACTATTTTTCCCAGTGCCAGAGCCTCAACCAGCGCAACAACGTAGCCATGAATGAAGTCATTGACACCCGACTGAATGAGAATCAGGGATTTAAAGGTGGACAGAATAACAAAATTCACGCCTAGATAAAGAGAAATAATGCCGAATTCCCTGAGTTCTTCGCCCAGACGCTCTTTATACTCTTCTCTCTTTTCATGCGAAATCACTTGTCCACATCCAATGCATCAAAAGGATCTTATACTTGCCGACGCCGACTAAATGATGCGCAATTGCAAACATAGTGTACAAGGCATTTTGCACAAACATGCACGGGCGAACGGAATTATACAAAAAGGGCGGCACGCTGCAACAATGCTGATACCCAAAAACCGAAAAACGTTCATCCAATGACAATTCAAGATGAAGTCATGCTGTTCGTTCGTGCGGGCGCGAATTCACACCGCTCTGTTTAACAGCTTCCCAAACAATCGCTGGAAACATACAAACGCAAAATTTCAAGATCTTTTCCTCAGTTTCGACAAAAGAATTGTAGACTTGAGACTGCGTAAAACTATTCTGTAGCGAGTCAGAAAATGGACAAATTCGACCAACCGGAATTACACCCCCGCGGCTTTCCGCTCTGGGTAGAAATACTTCTGGTGGCAGCCCTGATCTTGACACCGCTAGTGGTGGTATCACTGTGGCAGGCCTGGCAAGATCATCAGGCAAAACACTCTGAAGACGCCACTCACGCTACAGTGGTAGAAACAGAAACCAAAACACCTGATGCAACAACTACAGCCGGTTCCACCGAATCTAAATCGGGTGGAGTCGAGACAAATACCGATACCAAATCCGGTACTGATACATCAACTTCTACCGAGACAAAATCGAAAACTCCAACCGTTTCCGACACAGCAGGCTCCACCGAAAAAAAGTCCGGTGCAGCCGAAAACAAGACAGAAAGCGGCGACACAGCTAAAACCGAATAGCCCTAATTAGCGTTTTGCTCTTTGCGGATGTCTTTAAGCTGCTGCTTGCCGTTGACGATTGATTTTCTTTGATTAGCCAACTCCGGAATCATCTGGTGTTCGTAATCCAGCTGCTGCTGCTCGATTTTTTGCTCGATTGCCTGGCGCTCTTGCCGCAATTCACGCCGGTTTTCAACTTTCATTTCTTTGAGCAGCGCCCGCGGATTTTGCGCACCGTCTTTGCCCGGTGCCCAGGCAGGCCCGACGGCAGCGGCGCCATCGGACTTTCTTTCGCCGGTGCCTGCCATAGTGCGAATCATGTTGCTGTTTTGATTGAACAAATTTTCGAACAAAACCAGGTCTTCTTTCTTCAAACTACCATCCGGCTGGCGCTTTGCCGCCACTTGATTTTGCAGACTCTGAACGGACGCGCGCAGCTGATTGGCCTGATCGGCGTTGAGAGCGCCTGTCTTGACGCCATTGGTTATGCGCGCGAACTGCCTGTGAATGCGAACGTCGAGATTGTCTCCTGTGCCGTCGCCAGGTGGGTCTTGCGCATACGCCGCGCCACCAATCAACAAAGGAGCGACCAAACCAAATACCGCGGCCGACAAAGCGCGTTTAACCATACCCATTCCTAGATCCCCCAGCTAGCGATTCGACCCCTAGTTTTACCTATACCACCAGGGCCGGTTATTGATTCACATTATCAAGATCGCCTGACCCTTTGCCATCATGCATTGTATGATCGGCGGGTTTTGTCCCCTTTTAGCGGTACTTCATGTGCCCGATAGGTAACGCCAATGTCAAGCAAAGTCGAGCAGGCGCCCGTTCTCACCAAAGTCGAGAAATTCAAGCCGGAGATTGTGGAGCTGCGCAGGCACATCCACAAACACCCGGAATTGAGCTTCGACGAAGCCAATACAGGCAAACTGGTCGCCGAAAAAATGCGCAAGCTCGGCTATGACGTCCGGCCGGGTGTCGGCGGCACAGGCGTGATTGCAGAGCTCGGTACGTCCGGCAGAACAGTCGCGCTCAGGGCAGATATGGATGCGCTGCCAATCACGGAAGAAAATCCGAACGAATACTGTTCGTCCAACGTCGGCGTGATGCATGCCTGCGGGCATGACGCGCACACAGCCTGCGCACTGGGCGCGGCCATGCTGCTCGCCCAGGACCCGCCGAAAAACGGTCGGGTGCGTTTTCTCTTCCAACCGGCCGAAGAAATGGTCAACGACGAAGGCAAATCCGGCGCCACACTGATGATAGAACAAGGCTGCATGCATGACGTGGACGCGGTCTTTGCTCTGCACTGCGACCCGAAAACCTCGGTCGGAAAAATCAAAGTCAAAGACGGAGCCATGCTCGCCGCCTGCGATACCTTCGAAATCAGCATCCGCGGCATTCCTACCCACGGTGCCTATCCGCAGTACGGCATCGACGCAGTGATCCTGGCAGCTCACGCAGTTCAGGCGATTCAAACTATAATTTCCCGCAGGAAGTCCGCGCTGGAGCCAGCCGTGCTCACTTTCGGCGGCATCAAGAGCACGACCTACAGGCCGAACATCGTCGCTGAAGAAGTTCAACTCATCGGCACTTCCCGCTATTTCGAATCGGAAATCGGCGAACTGATTTTTGCAGAACTGAAAAAAGCGCTCTCGATTGTCGAGGCTATGGGGGGCTCGTTCGAAATCAAACGAACTAAGGATAACCCGGCAGTCACCAACGACCCGCAGATAAACAACGTCGTGCGCTCGGTGGCATCGCGCCTCCTGGGCAAGGAAAACGTCATGGAATCGACTTATGAAATGGGCGCTGAGGATTTCAGCTTCATGTCGCAAGTGGTACCCGGCGCGTTCTTCTTCCTGGGCACCAAGATCGAAGACTCTCCGCGCGCCATTCACACACCCCAGTTCGACATCGACGAGCGCGCTCTGCCGCTTGGTTCGGCTCTATTAGCCGAGTGCGCGCGCCAATACCTGGGCGATTAGCCAGCCTGAAGCAGTGGCGCCCCCAAGTAAGGTCGCAGACGATGGCACACTTCGGTGCCCGCCGTATGGACGGCAATCACCATGCTATGCCTCTTCCAGAAGGAGACGAGAGGGACTGATGTCGTCGCTTGTCGCTTCCGAAGTTGGGCAGAATCTACTGATCTGATACGTATCTTCGAAGTCAACGAGCTGATCTTGTGTCCCCACGACATAGAGTTCATCACCCTTAGCCAGGGTGAAACTTGGGTGAGGATGCACGACAAGATTGTGAACGCGGCGGGCGGCAACTATCGTTACACCAGTCAGGCGACGTATATCGAGCTGTTGCAGGCTCTGCCCGACGATAGCGGATTTCGTGACTACAAACCAGGTCCCGATGAATTCATCGTGCGCAAATCCTATCAAGCGGGCAAGTGATGCTTCCGCGACATCCGGCTGAAACAGCCTGTAGCGCTGGGTTCTCACATCATTCAATGCTCGTTGAATAATCGGATCACCCATGTTCAAACTCATCAGAGTCAATCGAGAGATTTCAATACCAGCTTCGAACTCCGGCTGCACAACAGCGTTTGCGCCAGCCGCACGCAAGACATTGATGTCTTCGGAACGATGCGCTCGCACTATGATTTTCAAATCCGGATTCATCTCTCTGGCAAGATTGATAATCGTCAAAGACGCCAGCGGATCAGGAACAGTGATGATGAGAACAAGCGCTCGCGCGATTCCAGCGCGCTGCATGACTATATGGCTTACCGAGTCGCCGAATACATGGGGAACATTTGCAGCATCGAGTTCTTCCAAAATAGAAGCATTCAATTCCACAACAGCATAGGGAATGTTTACTCCTTTCAAGACCATGCCAAGATTGCGGCCAGTTCTGCCAAATCCGCAAATGATCACGTGCCCGGAAAGATTCAATCCATGATCGCCGATGCCATCGCCCGTAACACCAGCTTCAGTCTTTGCTTTATCTGACGCAAATCGACCCAGAAGTTTTGGAACCAAATTCATCAATATGGGAGACAGTATCAGCGTCACAACAGCGCTGGCAAAAAACAAATTGTACAAAGATTCTTCGAGGAGTTTTGCTTGATAGCCGAGCATGGCAAGGACAAATGAAAATTCTCCAACTTGCGCTATACCGACTCCAAAAAGAAGTGCACTCCACCAGTTGGTTGTCGC
>JAYRNY010000637.1:0-2138 GCA_041911975.1 bacterium
CATCGCCGGATTTGTCTCAGGCTTTCTCCTGACGCCTTCTTTTCCTGGAGAACCAAAATGGAGAGGGCGAGATCTATTAGGTCTGCTCATGATGATCGCGCTTATCAGCGGCGCTTTTTACCTCTCCTATGAGAGAACAATGAAAGCCATCGCCGTGCAATCAGTCGTCCTTTCGCCCGCCGATCTGAAAGAACCGATCGCACTTTTGAAGAACAACAAATCCGTAGAAGCGATCAAGTTGCTGGACGATCTGCTGTTGAGAAATCCGGACCACCCGCAAGCGCACTATTTTAGAGCTTTCGCTTATTCCATGCTGAATCAAGACCAGACTGCGCTCGCCGACATTGACGCGACGCTCAAGAAGCTACCGGACCATCTGGTGGCGCTCAAATTCAAAGCACAATGTTTGGTCAGACTATCGCGCTTGCCCGAAGCGCTGAAGGTCGCAGACAGAGCAATCGAAGTAGCGCCCAACGACAGTGATTCCTATGTTTTGCGATCGTCAATTTATGACCGCCTGGACAACGTCAAAAAATCAATGGAAGACAGCAATGAAGCAGTCAGGCTTAATATCCACAATGCCAATGCGTTTAGCAGCCGCGGCTATTCATATATCAATCTAGGACTGCCCGAGGATGCCATCCAAGACTTTACTCAGGCATTGAAATTGGATTCGAATTTGATCGCCGCAATGAATGGAAGGATGTACGCATACTTTATGCAGTCCGACTACATCGCCTGCGACAAGCAGTGCATGGAAACACTGGCAAAAGTGGGAATGGCAGACAGGAGCGCACCATTTGCGGTGATAATGGCGGCAATCTGCAGAAGGCAGCTAAAGAAATTTCCAGAGAGAATGGCACTTCTCAGTCAAGCAGCTCAAACTTTCAATCCACGCGACTGGCCATATCCGATCATTCAGTATATGAACGAGCAAATAAGTGCTGATGCGGTTTTTCAACAAGCAACAGACAATGACAAAATGACGGAAGCGAAGACATATGTGGGTTTCGATCTTCTGGCAGACAATAAAGGTGCGGAAGCCAGTCCCTTGATCATCTGGGTAAAAGAGCACGGAAATAAAACATTCAACGAATACGATCTGGTCAGCGGACTGTTGAGCAGAGCGAAGAAGCAATAGGTAGGAGCTCATTGCATGCGCACAGCGGCAGGTTTGAAGGTTTAATGTCAAGCATTTGAACTTTTTGGCCGCAAATTACGTTTCTACATTTGTGAGGCAATTTTGCTTTGCAATGTAGACGGACTTTCATAAGGAGATTACCTATGAAACGCACAAACAAAAGAGCATTTATTTTCGCAACCACCCTTTCTCTTCTGCTATTCGCTGCTACAGGAGCCTCTGCGCGCGGCATGCATGATGTGATCACTGACTCTAATGATGCACAAGATATGCAAGACACGAAAGTATCGAACTACTGGAGTGAATCAAAAGCGGCAAGCGACACCATGAGATCAGCAGATCCAAGCGCGGCCAGACTCAAGAATTTCTCCGGCAAAGGGAGAAAATTCATCGCACACAAAAGGAGGAAATCGTCAAAACACAGAAAGTCGAAAGACCGCACAACAAGCCATTCTACATTGATCGAACCGAAGAGTGTCTAGATTGCGCAAACTCTCTTGCACTGACGTGATTGCTCACGCTTGTTGAATAGCTTGTACTTGTATCCTGTGTACTTTAGTTTGAAAACCCCTGACTGCGCGCAGTTTTCTTTCAACGATAAACCAACCTACTCATCCAGATGCGAAGTCAACCACTGGTTGAAACTCTCGTATTGCAAATCCATAAAGTTGTGTCCGCTCCATTCGTAAATCTTCAGAGTAGACGTGGGCAGTGCTTTGTGAATGTGCTCTACGTAGACGCACGGCGCCACCGGATCAAAGCGCCCTACAGACAAATGCACAGGACATGAGACGTTGATTTTGCGGTCGACGAAATTGACGTCTTCAAAATTCTCGACAATCTGTTCGAGCGTGTGGATTTTGGTCTCCAGCAAAGTTCGTTCACGCCAGGCAAGCTTGTCTTTGAAGTCCAGTGTCTGAAGTTTTGGAAATGGTCCTTTCAAAAGCCAGCGAAACGCCAGCGACATCGGCTTCAAGACACGCCCTGGCAGAGAAGC
>JAYRNY010000638.1:0-6966 GCA_041911975.1 bacterium
AGCTATTGGGAAACCTTGAATCCCTTCTGGTTGTTCGTTCGCAAACTCTTCAACACTCTCGAGATCCGGCTGGCTAGTAACTTTGTCGAAAGGGGACATGGTCGACTCCGAGATGTTTGGTCCGCGTGTTTGTGTCTATCTGTTTGCCGACACTTTTAGACAGGGGTCTTCGTATTTTCCGCAATGTGATTTAATTGCTCAAAACGACCGTGTCCGAATCCCAAAGAGGTATATACAGTGGCTCTCCTGCCCCGCGCCCGCGCCAATTTCATTGACTTTACAGCCCTAGCTCTAATCTTGGCTGCCGCACTTGGTTTCGGATTGGCGAAAGCTGGACTTGCGGGAGTCAATGAGGTGATCAAAGGGACGGGCGAAGTAGAGGTCGATGTATATATCACTGGATTGAAAACAAAGGACCTCAATCTCTTTAAGGTTGGAGACAAGTCGTCCATCACGATCCGAAACCAGCCGGTCAAGCCGCCGATGACAATCACAAAGGTCGAGCACAACCCAAAGCAGGTGGCGTTCCTTTCTCCTGACGGGAAAAAGGCAGTTTCTTTTGATGATCCCGCCAATCCAATCGCCCATGACTTCACGATCACGGTCAAAGATGAAGCTGAAGAAACTGACGACGGGTACGTTGTTCGCGGCAACAAAATCAAAGTTGGCAATCAGATTGAGTTGGAAGCTAAAAAGTATAGAGTTCAAGGCGTTGTTGCAGACATTCGTGCAGCGGCGGCTCCATCTCCAGCCGCGAAGTAATCCAGTCGATGCGATCCTTGCTTGATTCGATTTCTTGCGCCGTTTCGCTTGAGCCGCAAGACAATAGAGTGAAAGCGGCTCTTTACGAGTCGTTCTTAGCAAACCTTGTTGCTATGCCATTCCGCCTGCTATCTCAGTTATTCAAAAAAGTGGGCAACGGTGGGCTGGCAAACACAGGAAGTCTTTTGCAATTTTTGGCTTTCGTCATCACTGCAGTGATGATCTTCAGCCTGTGGCTGCCTCAGTTCGCATCAGACAAAGAAACGCTGGCATACATTTGTCTCGCATCGCTCATCCTTTATATAGGAGGAAGCCTGCTCGGTGGAAAGGAAAAGAGAGCTGTTTCAGCCGTAGATGCGCTCGTAGTGCTATTTCTCGGCGTTAATTTGGTGGCTGCCTGCGCGTCGCGATACTTTCAGGCAAGCATTCCGGGTTTGGCAAAGCTTATAATTTATGTGTCCAGCTATTTCTTATTTTCTGCGGTAGCAAGCACTCCCAGACGCCGATTGATATTGATGATTGCTGCAATTGCCGGAGGCCTTGTAGCTGCGGCATATGGACTCTATCAGTACAAGATAGGCGTCGCTCCGCTGGCCACCTGGGAAGATCCATCGGTTGAAACGCAAGCGACGAGAATCTATTCGACCCTGGGAAATCCCAATCTTCTTGCCGGATATCTGATCCCACTGGCGGCAGTCTCCAGTTCCATGTTTATCGGGTCGGTATTGAACAAGAAGTGGCTTTTTGCGCTTCTTTGCGGACCATCGGCTCTTGTTCTGATTGCCGCAACCGTACTTACAGGTAGCCGCGGCGGATTCATGGGAGTGGGTGCGGCGCTGGCAGCTCTCTTTCTGATTTCATCCGGGTGGTGCTGGTCAAAGTATCCTAAAGCTCGACCGGCAATCATCGGATTGGCTGTGGTTTTGCCTTTGATCGCCGGTGTCTGCACCCTGCTTGTGCCCAGCATGCAGCAAAGGGTCATTTCGATTTTTGCCGGCTGGCAGCATTCGTCTAATGCGTTTCGCCTGCACGTCTATCAATCGTCCCTGGAAATGTTCAAGGACAACTGGTGGTTTGGAGTCGGTCCAGGCAATAAAGCATTTCGGCTTGCCTACGGGTTGTATATGAATAGTAGATTCGACGCTCTCGGCACCTACTGCGTGCCGCTCGAAATTGCCGTGGAAGCTGGAATTGGCGCGCTTATCGTTTTTGCGGCTTTCTTCGTATCATTGCTCGGGCGCGCGCACCTGGCTTTCTACAGCAAATCGATTGGCTGGGAGCGATGGCTTTGCGCTGGAATGGCAGCAGCATTATTTGGAATCGGAGCCATGGGAATGGTCGATACCGTGTTTTATCGGCCGCAAGTCCATTTCATCTTCTGGCTCCTGGCCGGCTGTCTTGTCGCATCCGCCTTGCAAGCCCGCTCGAACGACCAGCAGTCGATTTCATGATCTACTTGGAAGTTTGACCGTGGACAGTCAAGCTTCCAAGTTCATATTCGGCAGGCGGGTCAATCGAGAAGATTAGACGGCGATAATCTATGTTCTGGGAGTACGTATATAAAGGAAGCCACACGGATTAATCTCGCCGACGAAAAACAGTCATTTTTCGTTTCTAAGATTAAAACCTAAGAAAATTTCATTAAACGACGCTAATTTAATATTGTTTATTGGCTATTTGGGTAAGAAATATGAGGTAGCGCTAATGTTGTTCTGGCCAGTTCCCGATCTCCGGCAGCTCCCGCAAAGTACCAGCCATTGAATTCGAGAGCCATGTGAAGCGAGCAAACCTTGACAGCCTGGCAACATTAACGGACAATAATGAATAGGATTTTACTATTTCGCCCCCGGTCAGTCGAAAACCCAAAAAAACAAATTTCGCCTGGCTCAACTACAAAACCCTTACCGGCATGCTGCCGGTCCTTCTTCGGAGGAGAACAAAGCAATGAAATTACGTAGACGACGAGGAGCTACGTTAGGGTTGGTAGCAGTCATAGTACTGTTTATCGCCATTCTGGGAATCGGCTTCTTCTTCCTGTCCAAAATCATGGGCGGTGGAAGAGAAGTTGCTAACGCCACCGACGCCGGCGCCATGAACGTCGCTAAGCGCGCTTTGATGGAACCAACCGTCAATGCACCAGCTAACGACGAATTCGATGGTCTCGGTGTTGATACCGCAACCGGTATTCCTAACAACACCGGCGCAATCAACCTGCTCGCTTATAACCGCGCAGTAGGCAGAGCGCTCTTGGTTGCTCTTAACGCAAGAGCGATCGGACCAGCTTCCAGCAAGCTCGCCGGCGATGTTATAGACAAATTGGAAACCCTCGGCAAGAACTTGCAAACCCAATTGAACGGCGGCGGTTTGTTGCCCGGATACTTTGACAATATGGCGAAAGCCCAAAACGTCAAGATGATGGGACCGACCTCGGACGTCAAATTGAGCATGAACATTCAACCGGCTTGGATGATCACCCAAGACGGCGATGGCATGCAAAAAACAAACGTATACATCAATAAGCAAGTCATCGACATGATGGGCAACCCCACGGTCAGCAACCTCTACGTTGCCACCACCGTCAACTCTGCCAACGTCAAGTCGAAAGGCAATTGGCCGCAAGGACCGTTCTCGAGCACCAGCGGACACAATTTCATCAGAGCCTATGACAAAAACATGACCCTCAGCAATTACTTGGATAAAGCTATCCTCGGCGCTGCTGTAGGTCCTCAAGACAGAGCCCACTTGGTCCACCTCGGTCAGTTCGACAATTGCGCAACTGCCATCGGATACGCTCCCCCCAACTCCTGGAAGACTCAATCGCAGTCTCAAAATACAAACAAAAATCAAGGTTCGTTTGGCGGCGCAGTTGCTTGCGCAGTCGTAGGATCCTTGAACGCTGAATACGAAGCAGCAATCCCGCGTGGCTATGTCAGAATTTTGAACTATGTTTCGGCAGCCAACATCCCTGGTGCAGTTCCTGTATCCGGACAAGATGTTAACGGCGGCACGAGCATCTTCAACAACGAATTCTGGAATGGAACCGGCGGCACCGGCCCTACATCTTATGCAGCCGGCGGCGCTCTGTTCACAGACAAAAACGGTGCTGGTACCCTCGCTGACTGGGAAGCCTACGTTGCCACCATCAACGCATCATTGGCAGTCTCTCCTCCACAGAATACCGGAGCGGCGACTGACAGAGATGAACTCGGTGGATTGCGCACTGCCTGGCCATCTGGATTCACTGGTACCAATGCTGAATTGGGTCAAAAGACCACAATCAGATACAACAAACCATCGCCTGCTCTCAACCAATTCGCCACCAAAGGAGAGGTTATCTCAGAACTTAAGGCAGGCGGAGCGCGCGGAACATGCGACCAAGACAACTTCAGCCACGACAACGAAACAAGACCGCAAGACCTTTTCTGCCGCGCTTCGAACGATGGTGGTAGTGGATTCGTCACGGATGCATCGATCAACTTCGGACGTGGTCTGGCTGGTGCTTCCGGTGGCGGAAACGCAGCCGAAGGCATGAACGGTATCGAATACCTGAAAGCCAGAGTTGTTGAAGCTTTCGGATCCGGTGCTCGTTGCGCTCGTAACGTCAGAGTTGCAGGCGACCAAAAGTCCGGCATGAAAGTGTATGAGAGACCGAGAGAAAATAAGAGCAAGGCATACAACACTCCTGCTGTTGATGTTCAGTTCGCCAATGTCGGAAGCCCATACGAACTCCTGATGCACACCATGCGCGGCGGCCAGTTCTCTGGATCCTGCAATGATGTCATCGGTATGATCCATCAACGTTGTAAGGAAATTCTCCCCACCGTTGACCGTGCTGAAGTAGAAAACCTGATGAAGAGCCAAGATCTTCCCCCAGGCGCAACAATGTTCATCTTCTTGCCACCTGGCTCCAGTAAATTGGCAATGCAGCCTACAGTGCCGAAGACACATGCAGGCGCAGAAGATCCGTTCAACATCAAGGCCGAAGGAACGCACCCTACATGCGCGTCTACACCGGACACTCAAATTCGCAACTACGATGTGGATTCGAAGCATGACCAACCTGGAACCGCCAACAGCAGCGGCGACACTGGTATTCACGACCAGCCGTACACCTCGTTCCAAGGGACCGATTTCAGTTCGACTGACATCGTTGAATGGAAACCAAGTTGTGGTGCTCATAACTTCCTGGGCGAACTCTCGTTCCGCAACGAGACGACCGGTGGTGGTGAGTTCTGCAAACCCAACTAGAACGCAACAACCAACTGGACTGACTGGGCTTGACCCCGTCACCCGATAGATAAAGCGCCCACCCTCTTGAATCGTGTAAGATTCTAATTGGGTGGGCACTTCTTTATATGTAGTGCGTCAATAACGCCTACGTGCCAAGCTTTACCAATGGGGAGGATAGTGTCGTGACAGCAGCAACGAGCGAGCAAAGACGAGCTTGGAGTCTTCTTTTTGCCTCCATCCTTTTACTATCAACCATGGCTGCCGGACAGCAGATGTCGAGCGCTCAGAATACACCGTCGGCCTATCGTCAAAGGCCTTATCAGTTGAATCCTGAAGAGAACCACAAACTGGAACAGTTGAGAGATAAGGTAGACTTGCCCGATCTGCCTGCTTATACAGGCAAAGCTAAATTTGTTATGGGCAACGTGGAGCAAAGTGCCAAAGGCGGTCCTAGATACTCAATGGTATTCGAAGCCGAAGAGCCTCAGAGTCAAGTGATTGAATGGTACGACAATGTTTTCCGTATGTACAAATGGAAGAACATAGACCGGGCGACTAGCTCCGTTTCAGCTACTCATAAAGATGGGCACTTTGCCTCGATTAGTACTGACTCAATTGTCAAGCCGGGTGCTTCTGCCGCCAAGATACGCAGCAGTTTCACAGTGCGCTATCAGATGGCAGTTCGCTAGAGCATTCTATCCATAGTTGCTCGCCTTTCACCAGGAATCTTCAAGTCCAGACCAGCCAACTGGTCTTTCGTCATGGCGCTGGTGTCGATGTTTTTCTTCTGGAGCTCCATCGATCAATGTGCTCGTGCCAGCACTAATTCCCTTAAGGTAGGGCCGCTGTCCCTGGTTCCTGATGGAACGACCTTAGCTCTCAGTCGCCCTCAGCACTTCAATTACATGTCGCGCAAAGACGTGCTGGAACTGCGTGTCAATGCCGTCATGTCCGTACGCGCCCTCGTTAATACTCCATACGAGCCGACCTCAGCTGTCTTTGATGAAATCGTCGACGGCAAGCCCTGGTGGGGAATGGCTGGTCAATACATTTGGGGTGAAGGCCAGCGCAGCATAGAAGGACCGTCCGAAGAGTCTCGCTTTCTGCTCAATCCTTTTCTTCTGGTAGGCGCTAATCCATGGACCGCCAAAATCTGGGACGGCGGAAAAATTACAGAAGACGATTTGAAAAATATCGATTTTCCGTACACATGGACACCTCAAGAGCTCAAGTATTGGCCTAGAAGAAGGACGGCCGCGGTTACATACGATGTCACCGCATTCAATGGCAGATTGAAGGATATGGATGAAAAACTGGAGATTACCGAAGACAACAAACACTTCGGACTGGTTGCATACAATGCCAGAGATTTCGGATACAACTTCCTTCTCATTTCTCCTCAACTTTCCTCCCACATAGAGAACGCTTACAAGGGCAAAGGCTCAATTGAGATCAAGCAATACATTCACACCGGCGACAGCTCGAAATATCCAGGCGGCTGCAACAATATGAGTCCGGCCATGGATGAGATCGATAAGCTGACGATAAAGGAATTGCCGGCCAGAGCCACGATTCTTTTGTGGAAAAAACGCCCGCCCAAGACAACAGACCAACCGGACTTCACTTTCATTCTCGATTTCAAATAAAGCTCAGGTTTTCCAATAGCACTGCATTGTCTGAAACTGTTTCTGGTATCACAGGCAGTGCGGAAAAATTATCGGCTGCTGGGACTGAAGCTTTAAAAGGCCGTTTTTCATTTTTCTGAGGTTTTCAGTAATGAGACTTCAGGGTTAACCCTAGGGCGCTCGATCATCTCTTGACGCTATTCTGAAATTACTGACCGTTGGACTCGTAGCGTCCCGAGAAAGATTAACCAATCACCGACGGTTAGTTGCCGAAACAAATCAAAAGAGGGGATGAGCCGCAAGCGAGTCCCTTCTTTAGTCTTTAGGCGAAAGCCTTTAAACGAAAGCC
>JAYRNY010000639.1:0-2023 GCA_041911975.1 bacterium
GATGCAAACGTATGGTCCCCTGAACGAGAAAACAATCCGCAAGCTAGAGGTCGCAGAAAAGGAAACTGCGCGACTTATCGACCTCGTCAACAATTTGCTTGAATTCGAGCGATTGGAAAGCGGCACCACAAAACTGTCAAAACACACAGTCAAGTCCGGCGAATTGGTCAAACGCAGTATCAACTCCATCATTGATCTTGGTGCCGCTAAGAATATTTCCCTGGTGCCAAAAATAACGGATGACATCGAAATTGAAGTCGACGAAGACAGAATCATCCAGACATTAATCAATCTTTTGTCGAATGCCATCAAGTTTAGCGACAACGGGACGTCGGTGGAAGTAACTGTGCAAAGAGTGGAAAACTCACTGAAATTCGGTGTGCAGGATTATGGTCCTGGTATTTCCACTGAGAATCAGGCACTGCTGTTCAACAGATTCTCTCAGCTTCGACGCACAGGAGCTAAAGACGGAGCTGGATTGGGGCTGGCCATTTGCAAACATATTGTCGACTCACACGACGGGAAGATTGGTATCATTAGCAATGGTAAGAATGGAAGCTGTTTCTGGTTTTCACTTCCATTGAGCAATTCAACCCAAGCCCGATGACCGCGCTACCTGATGTCCAAGATACTCCTAGTCGAAGACGACCCAACAATCTGCGAAACAGTAGTGGACTTGCTTGAATCAGATAAGCATATCGTGGAGGTCGTTGGAAACGGAAACGATGCGATTCAAATTCTCGAATACAACAGTTTTGATTTATTGATTTTAGACTGGCAATTGCCTGGTGCGTCGGGCCCGGCAATTTGCAAATCAGTTAGAGGAAGAAAAGACACCACACCGGTTCTAATGCTCACAAGTCGAGCAGCTATTACAGATAAAGAACAGGGTTTTGACGCGGGTGCCGATGATTATTTGGCAAAACCATTCGACATTAGAGAATTGCGTGTAAGAGTAAAAGCGCTGTTGCGTAGAACAAAGCAGGAATACTCGGATAATGAACTTACTTTCCGTCACCTTACTCTGCAATTGGACACGCGCACCGCATACAGTGACGGTAAGGAAATTGAACTATTGCCCAAGGAGTTTTCTCTCTTAGAACTTTTCCTTCGCAACCCAAACAAAGTACTCACCGCTGAGCAGATTATCGGAGCTGTGTGGAAATCAGATGAAACCGGAAGTCAGGGCGCGTTGCGGCAAGGTTTGGTGCGCCTGCGCAAGAAAATCAACAAGGATGGCGTGACCTTCATTCACAGCATTTACGGCGTCGGATACAAATTTATAGAGTAGGAGAGCCGCATGCGGTTCCTTGGTAGGGCGGCATATATGTCGTCACTACACAGTTTGAAATTACTGAGAACGCTCGTAAATGAGTTTCGTCAATTTGTGCGCCTCGATCTCAACTTTCTCTGCTTGAGCAGTTTTATTCTGAGCGCGATACACAATAGCAAGCATGTTTAAGACCTTTGGCCGGCGCGTTATGTCCACGCTCGAAAGTGCAGCATTAAGCGATTTCTCCGCTTCCGGCCAATTTTTCTGTTCGTAGTACAGCCGACCGAGTTCCAGCAGATACTTCGGATCTCCGCCACTCTTTTGAGAGGCAAGTTTGTACAGCTCAATAGCATCGCTGTTCTCTTTGAACTTCGCCAGGATATTAGCAGTGTCGGCAAGCTCTGCTTCAGAGCCGGCAACAAGAGTGCCTTTCGCCTTGCGAATTTTTACAATTCTCCTCATCGTAGGCAGAGCTTCTTTCGCCGCACCGGCTTCCTGCATCGTTTTTACGATGTTCATCAACTCGAAATCATCGTTTACGGAATCAGATTCAGCAGTCAATTTTTTCACTGCTGCAAGCTTTGTCTGCGTATCCTTCGCTCTGTTTGAAGCTGTAAGAAGAAGACGCAAAGTCGCTGTATCATGTGGGTTTAAAGCCAGCGATTTTCTGAGATCGATCAGTGCTCTCTGATTATCGCCCAGCATCAGATACGCACCACCTCGCAGCGAAAGGCTGGATGCAGGTGCGAA
>JAYRNY010000640.1:0-4051 GCA_041911975.1 bacterium
CATGGTCAATAAACGCCGTGAAGAGATGCTCTATCAAGCCGAGGAGATGCTCAAAAAGGGCGCCGCCGAGCAGCCGGACGATCCCATCGCTCTGGCGCATCTTATCGTTCTATCCCATGAAATCGGCCACCCGTCAAAGACATATCGAGAGCGACTTGCCGCACTCAATACTGACAAGTCAAAAGAGCTCACAGCTATTTTCGATGAGCTTTACGGCGCGCCGAAGACTCTGGACAATGCCAAGCGAAAAGAACTGGCGGCCCAAATAGAGAGTCAGTTCACAGGCTGGTACAAGTCAGTTTCCCTGATGCGTCTTTACGGCGCAACAAAACAAATGGAAGCACTGAAGAAGGTGACCACCGACTTCGACGAATCCAACATGCGCTTTGTGGCTCGCGGAATCTTTCTTATTGGAATTATCGGTTTTGCATTTCTGGGCGGGCTGATTGTCATTCTGGCCGCCCTCTTCATCATGCCCAGGCGCATTACCAACCCCGAGCACCGTGAGCAGATCGCCTCTCCTGTAAAATATGGCGCATTGACTATCTATGCGGTTTTCATTGCCTGGCTGGCAACGCAAATTGTTTTTTCCATCCTCATTCAGGCTCTGTTCAAGAACGCCCATTTATCCAAACAAGGACCTCTGATTGCCGGTTTAGTGATGTTCGGCAGTTATCTGGTTGCCAACGCTCCCGGCATTGCCTGGGTTTATTTCCTGGCTTTGAAACCGCGGGCGATCAAATTTTTCGAGGGCGTGCGATTGAGATTCAAAGTCGACCGCAATGGCCCGTTTCGCCTTGTCGTCTACGGCTTTCTCACCTGGCTTGCGGCCGTGCCACTGGTCGTTATCGCCTACCTCATCGCCAACAAATACCTGGGCTCCCAGGGCTCGAACAACCCAGTCATTTCCTTTGTCATGCAAGCCGCTCGCAGCAATAGCCTTCCTGCTACCGCTGTTTTCTATGCCACCCTGGGTGTTTTGGCGCCAATTTGCGAAGAAATACTCTTTCGTGGCTTTCTATACACGGCCCTCAGGAAATATTGGGGCATTTTCCCGTCAATGCTCGTTTCGGCAGGGCTTTTCGCTGGAATTCACCTGGATTCGGGCGGTTTTCTCCCGCTTATGACGCTTGGTATGCTCTTTGCTTTCACTCTGGAAAAGACGCGTAGCATTCTGCCCTGCATGGTCGCCCATGGCTTGTGGAACAGTGGCACTTTCACAATGGTGCTTTTGGTCTTCTCTCCTTGAGCCCATAAGGATTTGCCGACATTTCAAGGTCACTTTTGGGCATATAGAAAAAAGTCCGTTAACGGACTTTTTTCCAGCCGACAGGCACTTGAAAAATTGCCTTGAAAAGGGACCGCCGCCAAGATGGTCACTGCTAAGCCTCAAATCGCCATCAAGCTCGTTTCCAAGCCGTATGCGGCCAGGACGGCTCTGGTGCCGCTCATGGTCGGCGTCAGTGTGGGTTGGGTGTTCATGTTTCTCTGGTTGTGCACCGGCATCTTTGCCATGATGCAAAACATATATTGGGGAATTACTCTTTTAGCCTCCACATTCGGCTTTTCGCTGTTCCTTGCCTTCATGACTTATTCGCTTTATCGTGATGCTCATCGCAGCTTTGTTTTCGAGCTTACCGATTCGGACGCGGTGCTTTACGTGTTCGATCGTTTGAACAATCGCACTTCCACGCAAATGGTGCTTCTCGACGACGTCAAATATGTGGAGTACTATCCTTATCGCGACTCGGCATCAATGATTTTGCATACGCCTTATGCACAGATGGAAGTGCCTCTCTGGCCCATGGGCGAGCAGGTCAAAGACGTCATCGATTTTCTGGACGGGCGCGGTCTCAATATAGTCAATGTCCAGTTTGACGATGTAATACCCGAGTGATTTTTGCTTTCATGAGGCTCAGTGAGAGCGTTTGCCGTTCATTTCCTGGAAAGTCACCGTAAAGCACGCGCCAATTCCACCGGTGCTGTCTTTTACTTCCACTTTGGCGCCGTGCGAATTGGCAATTTCTCTCACGATCGACAATCCCAATCCGCTGCCTGCGGCACCATCTCTGAGGATTCTGTAGAAGCGCTCGAAAACCAGTTCTCTTTCCTTTTCTGGAATTCCCGGTCCGTTATCCTCCACGGATAAAGTGGGTGAAACCGTGTTGGATAGCCTGACTGTGACCTTTCCACCGGGCTGGTTGTATATGATTGCATTCTCTATGATATTGGTGACCAGTTCTCTCAGCCCGACTGGATCGCCTTCGATGAAAATTGCTTCCGACGGTGATTCGAAGCCAAGGTCTACCTTCTTTTCGATGGAAAGCGGTACCAGATCTTCGGTGACGCTGGAGACTATTTCACTTATATCTGTCGTTTGCCAGGCGGCCTGCGAGGCAACGCCCGGCTCCGAGCGAGCCAGAGTCAGGAGCCTCACGATCAAGTTTGACATTCTATTGACGCCAGTGTGCAGCTGTCCCAGAACTGAGCTGACACTGGGATCTTCGTTCATTTTTATCGCCAGATCTGCGTAAGTTTTCAACCCGGCAAGCGGCGTTCGCAATTGATGAGCGGCATTGGCTACAAAGCGCCTTTCTCTTTCTATCTCTTCGTTTAGCATTTTCAAAAGGCCGTTGATCGCTTCCACGAGCGGACGAACCTCAATGGGGGCGGTACTTTCCGAGACAGGACTCAGATCCATGGCGGAGCGCGATGCCAGTGTCTTGCTCAATTGCTGAAGAGGAAAAAGACCTTGCTTGATGCCGAACCATACGGCAATGCCACCACATATGATCAGAATCAATTGCGGCAAAAGCACCGAAATCACGATGTGCGTAACGATTTCCCGCCGCGCATTGCGCGTTTCAGCTACTTCCAGTATTAGATATTCCGGTTTTTTGTCGTCGTCATCGTCATCATCCGGTGTTTCATCTGCAAAGTGACTGGCGACAGGAAAGAGCATAGTCAAAACGCGCACTTCTTTGCCGTCCAAAATGCGCGTGGAATAGTGCGGTTTGCTGAAATCGACGGCGCCAGGCTCGAATGGCAACGTGCCATCACCGGCGATGCGCTTTCCTTCCATCGTGTAGATCTGGTAGAAGAAAGTGTCTCTGTAATTGTGCTTCAAAATAGACTGTGCAGCCGGCGGCAAATCGACGAGCACTTGTCCGCCCTTGTGCCGGACACGAGCTATTACGGAGTCCGCCGAATTGAGCAGTCCTTTGTCATAAATTTCTCTGGCGAGCAAAATTGCGGCATTGTACGCGATGAACGTACTGGAAGCGGCAATCGTGGACAGTGGTATCAAAAGCCATACAAGAAGCTGCTTCCGGATGGAGAAGGTCATGCAGGTTTCTCAAGCATATATCCTAATCCGCGAACTGTACGCACGTTAATACCTGTCTTTTCGAGCTTTTTGCGCAAGCGATGCATGATAATTTCCAGGGCGTTGTGCGACAACTCGGCGTCCCAGGATGAGAGGTTACGTATCAATTGTACTTTGTTGACGACTTTACCGACGCTCTTTAAGAGTTGTTCGAGCACAGCCAGCTCGCGGGCGGATAGATCCAGATTATCGCCGTTGATTGTGGCGCGGCGCTCGACGGTGTCGAATTCCAGCCCGCCCACAACAATCTTGGTCATATTGCCCCATTGCTCTTTTCTCAAAAGGGCCCGAATGCGGGCTTCCAGCTCCAAAAGCTCGAAAGGCTTGCTGATATAGTCGTTGGCGCCGCTGTCCAGACCAGTCACTCGGTCCGTAACTGTGTCCCTTGCCGTCAAAATGAGCACGGGTGTCGCTTGTCCGCGTGATCTCAGGCGCTTTAAGACTTCGATTCCATCCAGTTGCGGCAGACCCAGGTCGAGAATGACCAGGTCATAAGGCGTTGCGGTCAATGCTTGATCGGCATCCGTTCCTGACTGCACTTGATCAACTACATAACCGCTGTGTCGGAGCGCCAATGCGACACCCTCGGATAAAAAGGAATCGTCTTCGACCAGAAGTAGTCTCATGGCAAACTCCTCACCTCGAAACTTGTTTTGTATAGAGCAC
>JAYRNY010000641.1:0-10187 GCA_041911975.1 bacterium
CAAGAACGGATGATGAACTCAGAGTGCAGGTGGGGTCTTGCTGACCGACGGGTCATCACTCTCGGGTGAAATAGCATCGAAGATGGTATCATCGGCAGCCGTCGAGAATTAGGCTACTCACTTGTAGTAATCGAGTCGCTCTAATCTTTCACCAACTTTTGTAGGCACAAACCGGATTTTAGGCACGGCAAGATTATCTGGATTAGCATGTAAAAGCGCCAACAGGTGGGTATGTATGCTCTAAACTGGTGGTGCGATTTTGAATTATAGTTGCAGATTCATGCTAAAGAGCCATCAAAGAAAGCGAGACCAGCAAGTTGGAAGAGCAAGAATCAACGGTTAATCTATCAGCGGCAGGAAGCTCGAGGCTCCACGCTTTCTGGCTTTGCCCATTGTGCAATCTTTCAATACCTACTACCACTGCGGTCTGCCCTCAGGACGGCACTGCGATTGACGCGCAAAAGGAAATAGACAGAGCGCTGGCCGAGACTTATGAGTTTATCGGCACGATCGGCACGGGTGGAATGGGCGTCATCTACAAGGCGCGCCAGAAGATGCTCAACAAGATTGTTGCCATCAAAATGCTTCATTCGCACCTTCTCAATATTCAATCAATGCTGCGTTTTCAGCAAGAAGCAAAAGCAGCCAGCGCCCTCAGGCATCCCAACGTAATTGCCGTCCATGACTTCGGCATATCTGAGCAATGGCAGCCGTTTATGGTCATGGATTATATCGAGGGAATCACTCTTTCCGATCTGCTTCGCGAACGCGGTGCGCTGCCGCTTCCTGAAGCAATGGATATTTTTCTGGCTGTTTGCGACGCGCTGGAACACGCTCACGCTCATGGTGTTTTGCACCGCGATTTGAAATCAAGCAATATCATGCTCACTGAGAAAGACGGCGGATATGATATTCACCTGCTGGATTTCGGAATTGCGAAGATCGTTGATGATGAGGCAGGCGGAGTCGCGCAGCAGCTCACTCAAACAGGTGAAATGATCGGCAGTCCGCTGTACATGAGCCCCGAACAATGCATGGGCAAGAAAGTAGATCATCGCTCTGACATTTACTCCCTTGGCTGCATTCTCTATGAGGCTGTAACAGGTCATCCGCCGCATCGCGGAAATACAATGCTCGACACCATCTTCAAACACTTAAATGAAACGCCTCAGGCATTGAGAGAGGCTCGTCCCGATATCAATTTCCCTGAGACTTTCGACAATCTTGTCATGAAACTTCTCGCCACAAGGCCAGAGGACCGATTGCAAAACATTACTCAAGTCAAAAATGAGTTGCTCAATATCCAATCCGGCGCGATCAAGGGCGGATTTATAAGGAGCGGTAAGGTTTTCTGGTCGAAAGCAAAATTTACCTGGCCGACGATTATGCTCGTTACCGGGATAATTTTGGCTGCAGCAGGAGTTGTATGCTTGCTTCTGGTGGATGGAAAACTGAAATATTCGCAAGATCTTCAAAGAGACAGCCAAGCAAAACTGCGCCAGGCAGAAGAGCTCTCCAGACAGAGCGCGGACGCCTCTACCAATAAAAGCACCGCAAAACCGAAGAGTGCTGAAGATGGCACTGTGACCCAGAAGTCCTTGAGCATGCTTCCGGTATTCAGCCCGAAAATAGACATATCAGACAAGACCTTAAGCGAAAATGCTCTCCAGGCTTTGCTGCGTTTCAAAAACTTGCAAAGTCTGAACTTGTCTAATACGGCAATAAAGCTGGACGACCTAAGAATCATTTCCCGAATCTCCACACTCAGAAAGTTGAATCTTTCTGGCACGAAAACCCCCGCAATCGGGCTCGTTGAACTAGCTGCACTGACAAACCTGCAGGAGTTGTATCTAGACGAGACGGAAGCAGATGATTTGAGCTTGCAAGCATTCAGCAGATTGCCGGAACTGAAAGTTCTTGAAGTGCGCGACACGGCAATAACAGACAGCGGAATCAAGTCTCTTGTCTCGGCAAAGAAATTGAGAACTCTCTCCATCAGCGGTACAAATGTCGGAAATGCCGGACTGGAAGCAATCGGAAAAATGAAATTGTCCAAACTGAACATGTGGGACATCAAAGCAACTGCAGGAGCGCTAGAGAGCCTCGGTAGATGCAAGAACCTGGAGACACTCTGCCTGAAGAGAGTGGAACTCAACAAGAAAGACTTGCAGACCCTGTCTGCATTGCCAAAGCTGAATTACCTCGAGCTCTACAACATCGAAGGTTTGAATGACGATACTCTTGCTTATTTCCTCCCAATGAAATCGCTTGAAGAGCTGTATTTTGAATCATGTCCTCTGACTGACGCGTCGGCCAAATATCTAGCTCAAATGTCCAACCTTGAAGGCGTATCTTTAAACAACGCCAAAGTCTCAGACAAGATCATTGCCCCCCTTTCCGGTCTTCCAAAGCTGGAAAAACTCTGGCTCGTGAACACCCAGATAAGAGACCTGAAGGATATAGACAAACTGCAGAAGCTCGAAGAGCTGCACTTGTCCGCTACTAACATCAACGACAATACGCTTTTGGAAATCGCCAGACTACCGCATCTGACGGAGCTTGAAGTCTGGTATTGCAAAAAACTCACGCGCCAAGGAATTGCCGCGTTTAAAAGACTCAAACGAGACTGTTCAGTAAGCTGCGACTATACAAATTGAGGCGTACGCGTGCTCGGCGAACAGGCTAGGCTTTTTCCCAGTCGCAGACGAAATTGTCACTGGTCAACTTGCAAAGCATTGCAAGAATCTCAAATACAGATAGCTATAGTCGCTTAGCGGCTCCTGAGTCCTCGGGCGTTGCAATATCCAATTTCGATGTCTTGCTCCTTAGAGCAATACCTGATTGCTGAAGTCGTTCCAGAATGCGCGGCAGCACCTTGCGAGCTGCAACCTCACCCGACGCCGTTGCTTCGTCGACGAATTTCTTATCTTTAGAAAGAATTGGAATATTGATCAACTCCGGGCGAATCACAATATCTGCACCATTTACTTTGTCCTCATCCAGCTGCTCAATAGTTGCATTCATGACTCGATCAAAGACATTTCGGAATGACGTAAACTGATGCGCGGGAACAGGCTTCAAGTCGTTGTCTATTTCCACAGAAATTACAACCTTGGCACCACTGTGCCTGGCTTCAGTCGTAGGCAAATTATTTCGAACCCCTCCATCTACATACAGGTCATCACCTATCTGCACAGGTCGAAGTAGCAGGGGCAAGGTTGCGCTTGCACGAAGCAGTTCGTCTAAACGCCCAGATGAAAGAACATGGGCCTGACCATCGATCAGGCTGACAGCAATGCAGGAGAAGGGTGTCTTGAGCTCTTCGACTTTGATGTTTTGGTCCGGCAGCAGTTTATCTATAGTTGCCTTGAGCTTGTCGCCACTGACGAGTCCCGCATAAGACTTCTTTCTGCCAATGCAAACTAAACTGCGCAAAGGTGTAAGCATTATCCTGCACCAAAGAAAGCGCGGCAAAAACGCACTTACCAGTGAGCCATCGGCAAGAATCGCCTGAACTTCATCAAGCGGAACACCAGCACAATGCAGTCCACCGACAACGGCGCCCATGCTATTGCCGACGATGTAATCTATCGGAATGCCTTCTTGTTGAAGAACCCTCAGAACTCCTATATGCGCCGCACCACGCACGCCACCACCACCCAGCGCCAGTGCAACATTTGGGCGAGGAGAAACATCGATCAGGTCGTGACGCACCGCGCTGGGATTAGACGAGTTACTGGCCTGGCCCGGCAACGCATATACATTAGCGATCAAGATTATGGAAAGTAGAGCATTAATCGTCTTATTCATCTTCGGCGGGACTCCGTAGTAGCGAAGTTGACTGACAACGTCTGCTACTTGCACTTTACACGCAAATCGACCTGGGCCGAAACTCTCTTATTTGTTATCTCCGCAATGTGCGCGGCGAGAACTGGCACCATGTTGTGTCCGCGAGAAATATAGAAAGATTAAATAAGTCTGTATCATCAGTCGCCATTGTCAACACCATCTTGCAAAAGATTTGGCTGCGTATTGGTTCGACCGCTGTAAAACGCCGTTCAAGGCGATCTTCAGGAGCAGAGTATTTGTGATTGCTGTTTGTCGCTTCCGGAAAACACAGCCCAAATCCGCCTTTTTAAGATCATAGTGACTCGCAAAGCCGAGAAGTCTAAATTTCAATGAAAAGGCCGGGTGCATTCCACGCCTTCGTTGTAAAAAATTTCTTGGGACAGGTTCTAGGAATACCGTGCTTGTCCACAATTATATAGAGGTGGACAAGCAGCCAAAATCGATGCGTTTTACCAAGTTGGTTTCGTTTTAGAAGGAGGCATGCATATGACGAAATCGCTGACTAGACGTAGTGATATGCGGGACGATGTCCAGTTCGATGAAAACTTGATTGTCGAAACTGATGACGCACATTACCAGAGAGCCGGTGACTGTACGAGTGACATACTTGAAGCTTACTTGCGCGCAGTAAGAAAGCACAGGCTCTTGAATTTGGATCTCTCAGCCGAACGATTCAGCAGAATAGAAGCAAGAGCTTTACTCAAGTTGAGACGATCTGCAAAGCAACGACATATGCATGAGTACATCGCCAGCTAAACTAAGGAGGGTTTGCGTCGTTAAATGGTTGAAAACTTGAATAGTTCCAAATCATGATTAATGACACTCACTCTTCGTCCACTGAGCTCAGCAGAGATATTGAATCGAACGCCATGCCTCCGGCTCGATACGGTAGCAGAACGCCCGCAGAATGGTGAATGTCAGCGCCAGCGGAGATTCCAGTCGCCGTCCATCCAGCGATTGAGTCTTTCATCAGGTTTCGCTCCGCCTTTCACCTCATAAGAATTGCGGCCGCGCCAGGGATCCATGCTGATCACCGGATCATTCGGACTCCGGGGTACTGCCTCAAGAGTGTAGTGCGGTGGATCTCCCACCATGTGCAGATCCCACCGATCGCCAATATTGAGCTGTTTGAGCTGATTGAGAACGTAGACGGCCTGGTCGGCGCAGTCTTTCAGATTGTCGTTGAAGTATGCTCGTGTGGCATTATTGAGGATGCCCATCAAAGCACCTCCTCCTTCAAGGCGCTGGCCGTTCTTAACCATATCGTCAACGGCTTTCTGAAAAGTGTCGACGATCTTCTTCACGTCATCCGGATGCGTCCGGTCATCGACTTTTCCTTTGAGGATATCTGCGTTGTCTCTAACCATCAGGGCGCGGGCGTCAGTGTCACCGCCGCCGTCATAAATTGTCTCTTTCCTGCCGTCCGGCCCTGTCCTTACGATTCGGTCGACGGTGTGCACTGCTCGCTCATTCGTCACGGGCTGCCCGTTGCTGTCCACCAACTCGAGACCAGGCGCTTGTCCGGTATTGGCCAGGTTTAGCATTTCCTGGAACACTTTCTGGCGAGACCCGAATTGTTGTGGATCGCCAATGATCGATTCCACCTCCCGCATCAAGTTTTCGCCGCCTGTGCCGGCAGCGATCAGCCTTTCGGCGGTCTCTCTCGGGGTGTTCTTCTCGGTCATGTAAAGCTCGCCCTGGCGGTTGTCCGCCCTGTACATTTCTGTACATTTCAGTACATTTTACCCCAATGAGGTGAAGTGTTAACAGCTGCAATGACGATGCTGTAATGCTTAAAGCGCCAATGTGGATCATTTGGACGCGAGCGCATTGGCGTTTAGTTTCGGCCAGAATCAGGTCTGCTCCGACGGGATGACCGGTTTGTTCATAGTCGTCCAGGTGATGCGCCTGTCGCGATGAACGTTATGGTAGAGCGTTTCGCTGAGCGCCTGGTCCGAGTCTTCCATGGTGAAATTGCTGCATATGGAGAGTGTGTTTGAATCGACCAGTACAACGGTTGAACGCGGCTGCACGGTAACACGGTTGCGCTGGACGCTCGGGGCGTCGCACAGTTCTGGCATCATCGACATGGTATCAAGGGCGGTGTCAAGCACCTTGTGCCATCGATCTCCCTGACGCGTCGCCGGAACTTCGAAATCGAGCGGTTGCCAGTATGAGTTAAAGACCGCGTATAAGTGCTTGTCGGAGGATGGTGAGCCTATTTCCATGGCCAGACTGTGCGAATCTGCACAAAAGTCCGGCTCGCCAGTCCTGACTCCGTGCCAGCTAAGGAGCAGCTTTTGCATGGTCGCTTCGCCCTTCCCTTTCTTTGCCAACACGAAGTTTCTGCGGTGATCGGCAAAGGCTTTGCTGAATTTGATCAATCTTTTCGTGTAGGTGACAAGGTCATGGTTTTTCGATACCAGATCCCAGTCGAACCAGTTAATCTCGTTGTCCTGGCAATATGGATTATTGTTGCCTCCGGTGGTTCGCCTTGCTTCGTCGCCCATGTAGAGCATTGGTGTGCCGCGCGACAGAAAGAGAATGGCAAGCATGTTTTTTATCTGTCTAAGCCTGAGCCGGTTAATCGCCGGGTCATCTGTCTCTCCTTCAACTCCGCAATTCCAGCTGAAGTTCTCGTTGTTGCCGTCTGCATTATTCTCACCATTGGCTTCATTGTGCTTCTGGTTGTAGCTGACGACGTCGTTCAATGTGAAGCCGTCGTGGCAGGTGAGGAAGTTTATGCTGCGATTAGGGTCTACCTGCGGGTGCCCGTAGATGTCCTGGCTGCCCAAAAGGCGGTTGGCAAGGCGGCCTACGGAGTCATCGCCGCCTTTCACAAACCTACGCACATCATCGCGAAATGGTCCATTCCATTCGGCGAAGCGGTTGCCTCTTGTGACGAACCAGCCAACCTGGTAAAGACCGGCAGAATCCCAGGCCTCGGCGATGAGTTTTGCTGAGGCAAGCACATGGTCGGATTCTATAGCCCAGAGAGAAGGAGGGCGCTCCGCAGGCGAACCATACAGATCACGTGATAGAACCGAGGCCAGGTCGAAGCGAAAGCCGTCGACATGCATGTCTTCCACCCAGAATCTTAGCGCATCCAGTATGAGATGTCCGACAACCGGGTGCTCGACTCTTAGAGCGTTTCCACACCCACTGAAATTCTTGAAACGGGCTCTATTCTCTTCTACCGTGTAATAGGTCAGGCAGTCCAATCCTTTGAAAGACAGTGTCGGTCCCTTTTCATCGTTTTCCGTCGTGTGGTTGAACACCACATCCAGTATCACTTCGAGCTTGTTTGCGTGGCAGGCCTTCACCATGTCTCGAAATTCATTTATCGTTCCCAGCGCTGACTTTATCGAACTGTAACCAGCATGTGGCGTGAAGAATCCAATCGGACTGTATCCCCAGTAATTGCAGAGACCGAATGGGGCGTCACTCGGATCGAACGACTGCACAGGCATGAGCTCGATGGTAGTGACGCCCAGTTCCTTCAGATACGGGATTTTCTCGATCAGTCCAGCATAAGTGCCTCTTAGCTGTGGGCTGACACAAGAATTGTCCCGCTTGGTAAAACCACCTACATGCAATTCGTAGATGATCGTCGAGGCGTATGGAATTTTGGGCGGGTGGTCATCCCCCCAGTCATAGGCACGACAGTCGATGACAACTGAGCGCAGAGCTTGCGCGCAGTTGTCGCCTTTGTCTATTGCCGCCTGGCGGTTATAGATTTCCCAACCGGCAATTCCTCTTGCATAAGGGTCGAGCAGTAACTTCTCGGAGTCGAAGAACATGCCTTGCTCCGGGTAGTAAGGGCCGCCGGCCCGCCAGGCGTAGACCTGATTTGCGCGGCAGCCCTCAAGGAATATGTGCCAGTAATTGGTGGTCCGATTCTTCTCGGGCTCGAGCCTATAAACCGACGATGGACTCGGATCGAGCTCGGAGTCGAAGAGAAGTAGCTCCAGATAATTCGCTCTTTTGGAGTAAATTGCGAAGTTGACGCCACTATCCATAACTGTGGCACCAAGCGGATAGCTCTTCCCTTCCAGAGCCCGGAATCTCATCACTCAGTCAATGCCTCCGTATTTCCGGACCGCTGACCCTCTCTCCTCTGAATCAAAAGGGCCACTTCCAGTTGGCGAATTCCGGATGGTCGGTGCCGTGCTGGTGAGCGTAATTCCGAGCGTCTATCTGCATGTTGCGGAATTTCGACTTGGCGTGTGCTCCTGCCACTCTCAGCTTTTCTACCCTGTCGATAACGTCTATGGCCAGACTGAATCTGTCTGTCTGGTTGTTGATAGCCAGTTCGAGCGGAGTATTGATGTTGCCTTTTTCCTTGTATCCGCGCACGTGCATGTTGTTGTGGTTCTTACGGCGATAGGCAAGACGGTGAATCAACCAAGGATAGCCATGGAAGTTGAACACGACCGGCTTGTCCAGCGTGAACAGGGTGTCGAAATCGCGATCAGAAAGACCGTGCGGGTGCTCGCCTTCCGGTTGCAGCATGAGCAGGTCGACAACGTTGACGAAGCGTATCTTGAGATCGTTGAATTCGTGCCTCAGAAGTGCGGTTGCGGCTAGCGCTTCCTGCGTGGCGATATCGCCCGCACAGGCCATTACGACATCCGGCTCCTGGCCGGCATCATTGCAAGCCCAATCCCAGATGCCAATGCCCTTGGTGCAGTGCTTGATGGCGGCGTCCATATCCAGATACTGCAGATGCTTTTGCTTGTCGCAGACCAACACGTTAACGTAGTCAGTGCTGCGCAGGCAGTGATCTACGCAGGAAAGAAGCGTATTGGCATCGGGCGGCAGATAGATGCGCACGACCTCTTTGCCTTTGTTCACGACCAGGTCGAGGAAACCCGGGTCCTGGTGAGTGAATCCGTTATGGTCCTGTCTCCAAACAGTCGATGTGATCAAGAGATTGAGCGAAGCGATGCTTGCTCTCCAGCCAAGGTGATTGCTTATCTCGAGCCATTTCGCGTGCTGGTTGAACATCGAGTCAATGACGTGCACGAATGCCTCGTAAGTGGCGAAGAAACCGTGGCGCCCGGTGAGCAAGTAGCCCTCTAGCCAGCCTTCCAGCGTGTGCTCGCTGAGCATCTCCATGACGCGCCCGTCTGTAGAAAGCTCACCACCGTCAACATCTTCAGGGAAGTAGTTGGCCAGCCAGAGTTTCTTGCTGACCGAATAGACATCGTCCAGTTTGTTAGATGTCGTTTCGTCAGGGCCGAAAAGCCTGAAATTGTTGGTGTTGCGCTTCATTATGTCGCGCAGGAGCGCGCCTGTGGGCCTGGTGTTTTCTGCCTCATCGGCGCCCGGTCTTTCCACCTTCACGGCATAATCTTCGAAATCAGGAATGCTGAGCGGCTTGAGCAATAATCCTCCGTTTGCGTGCGGATTGGCGCTCATGCGGCGGGCTCCAGCAGGAGGAAGCTGCCTGTACTCTTCTTTGAGCCTTCCGGTTTCGTCGAAGAGCTCCTCCGGCTTGTAACTTCTCATCCAGGATTCGAGCAACTGGAGTTGCTCCGGATCTTGTTTGACATTTGCCAGAGGCACCTGGTGCGCGCGCCAGCTGCCCTCGATTTTGTGTCCTTTGAATTCCGCCGGACCCGTCCAGCCCTTCGGCGTACGCAGAATTATCATTGGCCAGCGAGGTCTTTCGGGATTCTCTTGGGCGCGAGCTTCCGACTGTATCTTCTTAATCATTTCTATGCAGTGATCAAGAGTGGCTGCCATCGCCTGGTGCATGCTATCAACATCACTGCCCTCAACAAAGAAGGGCGTGTAGCCATAGCCTTTGAAGAGGTCCTCAATCTCATTGTGGTCTATGCGGGCGAGTATGGTCGGGTTGTTTATCTTGTAGCCGTTCAAGTGCAGAATGGGCAGGACGGCGCCGTCGCGGATAGGGTTGATGAATTTGTTGGAATGCCACGATGTCGCGAGCGGACCAGTTTCGGACTCGCCGTCGCCGACGACTACAGCTGTTATCAAATCCGGGTTGTCCAGGACAGACCCAAAAGCATGCGAGACACTGTAGCCGAGCTCGCCGCCCTCATGTATCGACCCCGGTGTCTCTGGCGTGCAGTGGCTGCCTATTCCACCTGGGAAGGAGAACTGCTTGAAAAAAGCTGCCATGCCCTCTTCATCTTCTGTCTTATCGTGATAAATCCTTGTGTAAGTCCCCTCCAGGTACACCGGCGCCAAGACGCCGGGGGCGCCGTGACCCGGGCCTGCCATGAAGATCATGTCGAGATCGTACTTTTTTATAGCGCGGTTGAGGTGGGTGTATGTAAAACTCAACCCAGGACTGGCGCCCCAGTGCCCCA
>JAYRNY010000642.1:0-3211 GCA_041911975.1 bacterium
GACCTCTATACAGAGTGCGATTGCCGTGCAGGTCAGTGCCGGCTTGCGCGCCGTGAATGGACGCGCGCACTGCACCGCCACCCATCGAACCCTGCCCTTGCGGGCGCGGTCCATCTTGCGAGAATTGTGGCTGTGCTTGTAAATCCGGTTTTTGGCTGAGCTTGTCACCGAAGTCGGTGAGTTGCGAGCCTTGATTTCTATAAAGACCGAGGTCTCGAGTGGTTTGACCACCCCATCTCTGAATAGGCGCTTGATCGCCCGGCATTCCACCCTGCGGGCAAATATTTACCACAGCGGCAGGCGGCGGAGTGAAATTCAAGGGACCTGGAATTTGACCATAGTCATCACCAGGTGTGGATGGCGGATGAGGAACTTGCAATTGCGAACCCAGCTGGTACGGCGAAGCCAGTACATCAGACGATGGAAGACCAACATATGAATTAGGCTGATCTATTTGAGTCGCAGGAATATTTCTCACCCACGGCATGGACTCGGGAGCACCATAGTGTCCTTGTGTCACCGGGCATGGTGCATAGCCGTCTCCGGGCGGAGGCGGTGCGCCTTCCGGTGCACAGGAGTAAGGCTGCGAGTACATGGCGCCCGGAATAAGAGGATTGCGCAGAGTATCCATTTGCGCTTGAGCTGCAGCTGCCAGACCGGCGGAGGCAACAACGGCAAAAGCAGCACCTTTGAGGCATTTCATCGCCTTTCGTGTGGTCGCATTGCTAGTGATTTTCGTTGTTTTCATTGGTCTTTTCGGTCTTTTAGAGCTTCGGCGCTGTTGTTCTTTTCGGACTGGGTCTGGGTCTTCAGGGGTGCCGCACAGTCGGTGACACTGCACCTGGCTACTCAAACTTACGCTTAATGTACGAAAATCCGCCCCTGTCTGTCGTTGGTGGTCTTACGCACAGCGTTGCGGTTTCTCCCACTAACACCGCTGGAAGCAGAGAAGTGCCGTGGGATACAGGGAAAGTTTTTTGCTCCGCCTATATAAAAGGAATAGAACCCCGGTTGCCAAGAGGCATTGCGTGCGGGTGTCCATTTTTTGACCCAGGCAGCTTGTTAGATTTTCTCGACGAAATCCAACACGGGGTCAAAAATGCCTAACCAACAAGGGTTTCGAGACTCTTGAGAGACTTATTCCAGAAAATCTAACAAGCTAAAAAATGCACTTTTTGCTATCCAAACCGAGAGATAAGAAAAGCAAGCTTGACGCCTGCTGCCAGCCCGAATACTGTCTCAATGGCGCTATGGACGGGGCTGCAGCAAATCTTGGACTACTGGATTCAATTCCTCATTATTCTTGGCGGCATCGGTCTTGTCGCCTGCCTTTGCTCTAGCGCGTTTAAAACATCCTTGAAGCTGCGCCGAGCCAAGGCATCCAGACTAGCTAATGATCTAGACATGGAGCTTCTCGCATCGGACAACCCCAACACGCTCATTGTGGCCGGCGAGATCAATGACAGACCAAGCACCATTAGATATCAAAACGACAAGACCTCCCTCGATCACATTCGCAGTGGATTTGCGAAAACTCCAGTTGCCGATTCCGAAGAGCTATTAGTAAGTGTTCAGTGTGATTGCGAAATAAACTTCCTGATAGTTAAAGCAGAAGCACCGCTTCAAGATAGCGAGGATATTGTCCCCATCGCACTTCTTGCTTCCAGCGGATTGAGCCTTCATTCGAAGCAAAAAGAAAAGGCTGCATTTTTGTTTGAAGAACTGGAGACGGTGCAAAGCCTGATAGATCTCTTCGAGACATCTGGTGCATCGAAAATAGATCTACAAGCAAACAAGGTCGAAGCACTGATTCACGAGCCGGAAGACTCGAATCGATCGCCTGCGCGAGTTTCCGCGATTCTCGAGAAGTTGGACAAGTTTGCCAGACTGCTCGAATTTCTAGCTGACGAAGAACACCATACGGAAAATTAGAAAAGGATCATTTCAGATCTCAAAACGGACCATCCTGCCGCGCTTTAGAGCCCACAGTAGTCAAGATCTAGGCACTCCATATATGGTATCAGCCACCAGATATGACTCTAGTTTCACATTCGGTGGCAGCTCTACCCACGGTGGCAAAAAAAGTTTTGCACAAAGAGATCTTTTATCGGTATTATATGAACGAGAAAGGGGGGAGCACGTGACCATTCAGCAATCCAACGCCGTACAACAATTCAACCCTGTAGCTCCGGATGCACACGGAGAGGCCGTCGCACTTGAGGGTCTAGACCACATATTCAAGTGGGCATCAGAGGTGGTGGCAGACGGAGAAGACAACCGCGCCAAGCTAGCCAGAGAAAAACGCATTCGCCGGCAAGTTCTGGAGATGGTCCAGAAATACCGCGAGCAACAAATTCTCGCCAAAGCCAACGAAGAAAACGCCTATTTACAACGCAGGGTCATTGCGCTGCTGCAAAAGTTGCAGGATGTGCTTGAAGAAAACGCTCAAATTAAGCAAATTGTAGTCAATCAATACTGGCAGCTCAGCAAGGTTCCTCAAATGGAGCGCGAACTGAGAGAGTTTAAGAGTAGAGAGTGCGAGCGCGATGCGGCAGTAACCGAGCGCAAGTATCTGATGACCGCACTGGCAAAACTGAAAGTTGAACGCGATTATCTCGAAGACATCGCCAATGTCAATGAGACTGAGAATGCAAGACTGTCGAGAATGCTCAGCGAAGCAAAAGCGGATCTTGAAACGATCAAAGCGCGCCGCTGGTACACTCCTCTCGTCAATCTAATCAACAAAGTTCGGTAACCCGGAATCCCGGTATCTCAAGGAATCCCAAAGGCATCAACAAATAAATAGGTATCCCTCGCAACAATAAGTTGGCTTGGCAATTGAAAAGACGGCTGCAATAGTAGCCGTCTTTTTCGTTCCTAATTTAAGCTTGGCCATCGCCGGCAGCGGGCACGTTAGCTATGTAGCTTCCCAAAATATTAGAACCTTGAGCGTCTATATGCGAAATCCAACCTACTACCTGGCTGTCACTCTGGCTATTGGCGCAATGAGTATGCTTGCCCCTCATGAGGCAGGTCGAGCTAAAGACGTGGCATCGGATTCGGATAGTCAGCCTGTTCTTATCGCCAAGCAGACAGACGAAGAAAGGGCGCAAAGGGATGCTGAGCGTGCGCAGCGCAGGCAAGAAAAAGAAGCTGCCAAGGCAGCCAAGAAAGCAAACCAGGGCGGCGGAAACAACAACAACAACAACAA
>JAYRNY010000643.1:0-1917 GCA_041911975.1 bacterium
TCTGCCGAGGTTCATCAATTCCAGTTCTTCGCGCACTTCGTCCTTGGTCTTGCTGGCCAAAACCAGTTCGACGCGTTTGTCGTCGAAAATGCGTTTGTAAGGCGAGTTGATGCAGCGGATGGCGTGGCCTGGTCCGGTTTCCAAAAGAACCGTTTCGTTGCAGGCAATCGCGGCTTCCTGGAATTTTTCGACAATGGCGCCGGTCTCCACTGCTTCCTTCGTGAAGAGGTAAGCCGTGCCGATCAGCACGCCTACTTTCATGCCGCGCTCGGTGAGAGGAGCAGTCATAGCTGCCACCATGGCGGCAGAGACTCCATCGTGAATGCCGCCTGCCATGAGAATGTGCAGCTTGGAGATTTCAGACTTCGGCAATTGAACTGCGGAAAGTATCTCCACCATTTGCTCCCAGAGCACGAAGCTGGAGCGCGGGCCGACGTGACCACCGCACTCTCTGCCCTCGAAGATGAAGCGGCGAGCGCCCATTTCAATGAACGAAGAAAGCAAAATCGGAGATGGTACGTGAAGGTAGGTGGCAATGCCCGTGTCTTCGAGCGACTTTGCCTGATCCGGTCTGCCGCCAGCTATTAGTGCAAAAGGTGGCTTGTGGCGATTGATTACCGCGAACTGCTCTTGCTTCAATTCCTGCGGCACGAATCCTAAAACCCCGACACCCCAGGGTTTGTTGCCGAGCAATTCTTTTGTTTTTGCAACCAGCACTTCGGCTTCGTCGCCGCGCATCAGTGCCAGTGCCAGGAATGGAAGACCGCCGCCCTCTGCTACTTTGAGAGCAAACTCGGCAGTATCGCTGACGCGAGTCATGGCGCCTTGCACGATAGGAAACTGGGTCTTGTGCGATTCAGCCAGAACGCTTCCGGGTTTTAAGGCTTCTTGTTCGGCGGCCAGTGCACTCAATTTCGCAGCCGATTCTTTGATCGCTTCGATGATGCCGGCTGTGGAGATGTATTTGTCGGCCAGCCCTTTTGCCAGCGCGATGTCCTGACCGACGGCGAGGATAATGTCTTCGCGCTTCAGTTCGGGCTCGTGTTCGTGCCGCTTCCGTCCCGGTGCGGGCAGGTAGTGGCTCAGCTGCGAAAGCGAGGTCGCCGTCGAATGGTCATCGCAAAGTGGATGTCCCTGGCGGGCGAAAAATCTTACTTTCTTGCCGCCTTCTGCCGGGAGGCTGGAGATCTCGGTACCGTCCATGGTGGCAATGCGATGCTTGAGCTCTGTGGGCAACGCCGATTCTCTGGCGAGAAGCAATTGCGAATCCAGCACGACGCCGCGCGCGCCGGCCGCATAACAGGCGGCCGCCGAATAAAGACCGATGCCGCCCTGAACCCAGACCGGCAATGCAGTTACTTTTCTGATTTCCTGAAGCAGGACGAATGCAGTCGTCTCTGAAGTAACGCCCCCTGATTCGCTGCCTTTGGCGACAAGTCCATCAATGGGCAGTTCTTTGACCGACAGCGCTTCTTTTAGCGTGGTCACTTCGACCAGGACTGTGGCGCCCAGCGACCTGGCATTGCCGGCTGCTTGCGAAAGGGTTTCGAACGAGGTGGAGACATCCGAGCTGATTATGACCAGCGGTTGCGCGTTGGCCGTTCCGGATGCGCTCAGGGCAGCTTGCGAGAGAATACCCAGCGCCTCGTCGCTCTGTTTTGCACTGTATTTGATACCATAGCGCCCGCCTTGCTTGCGGGAAAGTTTTACAACAGCCGTCGTCACTCTTTGAAAGACGCCTTCATCGGCAAGCTCATGCAGCTCCAGGTCGATCAGTCCGGCTTCGCCTGCCAGCTTGGCGGCAAAGGCAGCGCCGTAATGCGGGGAAGTCTGCGCCGCACCGGCTTCTTCTGGTCTAACTACAGTTGCTTCGGATGCCCCGGGGAATGAAACCGCGGTCAGAGCAATGATTCCAAA
>JAYRNY010000644.1:0-3382 GCA_041911975.1 bacterium
ATGCGCAAGCTCAAGCGGCGGGTGCCGGGGCAGAGTGGGGGCGGCCGGGCAGGAGTCGTCGTGCCCAACGGCACCCTCTTTGCCGACGGCGTCGCCGCCCGCATCAAGGAAGAGCTGCTGCGCGAGTTCAACCTGCACACAATTGTGCGGCTGCCTAAAGGTGTATTCAGTCCCTACACGGATATTCCGACCAACATCTTATTCTTTGATCGATCAGGCCCGACAACGGAAATCTGGTACTACTCGATTCCTTTACCTGAAGGGCGAAGGCAGTATACAAAGACAAAGCCGATCACACACGAGGACTTCTCGGCGTGTCTTGAATGGTGGCCGATGCAGCAGCGAACAGAAAATGAATATGCCTGGAGAGTGCCCGTAACCGACGTGCTTCGATACGGAAGCGGCGGGCAGCTTTTGTCGGCAAATCTAGACGTCATCAACCCAAGCACAAACGTAGACAAAATGCATTCCGACCCAGATGATCTCATCGCTGCAATTCTTGAAAAAGAACTCCAGATAATCCAATTGCTCGAAGAGATTAAGGTAGCGATGAAGGAAAGTGCTTAGGATGTGGCCGACTGCAACTATTGGTGAGCTATGCGAGATGGTGAAAGGGCAATCGCCGACGATGAAGACATCGCCCGGCGACTACCCCTTCGTCGTTACGGCAGAAGCGCGCCGTACGTCCGACAGTTTTCAGCTTGTCGGTCCTGCTGTGTGTTTACCGCTCATATCCTCGACGGGACACGGGCATGCTTCAATGCATAGAGTTCATTACCAAGAGGGCGATTTTGCATTAGCGGATTTGCTTGTTGCGCTGCTACCAAAAGACCCGAGCCAGCTTGATTGCAAATTCCTCTATTGGCTACTTACCGCTAAAAAAGACGACTACTTTGTGCCCCTGATGCAGGGGACGGCGAACGTTTCGTTAAAGGTTCAAGACATTGCATCTGTGAGTATCCCAGTTCCTAACTTCCCCGAGCAGCAACGGATCGTGGCGAAGATTGAGCGGCTGACGGGAAGCATAAGTAACGTGCGGAGAGTGCGACAGGAGGCATCTTTAGAGAGCGACCTTGTACTTCTCAGTGCTAGACGAAAAGCGTTTGCCCAGCTCGCTGCTGGCACAAGTGTAAAACTAGCGACTGTTTGCACCGACATTATTGACTGCCTGCATTCAAACCCCGTGTATTCAGACGCCGGAATTCCGACAATACGCTCAGCCGATATCGCATGGGGACGCCTACTCTTAGAACAAGCGCGCCGGACGGATGAAGCTGAGTATCAGCGCAGAACACGTCGAGGTGAGCCGGAAGCGGGGGACATTATTGTCGTACGAGAAGGCGGCGGCACTGGCAAAGCAGGATTGGTGCTCAATGGCCAGAAGATGAGCCTTGGCCAGCGCGTGCTGCAAATAAAGCCAGATCAACGCAAGGTAATGCCGGAGTTTTTCTTGCACCAGTGGCTGTCTCCGGCGATCCAAGAGAAAATCGCAGAGCGAACAAAAGGCTCAGCTTCCCCGCATTTGAATGTCGGCGAGGTCAAGAGGTTTGATTTTTTGCTTCCTTCTATCAATGAGCAGGCAAGCATAGTCTGTGAGCTTAATCGTCTGAGCGCGCTTGTGGAGCAAGTAAGGACAGTGCAGACCCAAACAACTGGCGCGCTTGACGCGTTGCTACCCACAATATTAGGTCTGGCGTTCAAGGGGGAGTTGTAGCCAATCGACCGAGTCTGTTGTGGCTTTGTAGAGTTAGTTAAGCAGCTTGGCAAGCGCACGAGCAACTTGGATGATAGATCGAAGGAGGATAGATGATTTCACGCGATTCACAGCCTATTGCCTCGTGGCCAGACACTGTTTGCTCTGAGCTTCGACAGAAGAGGCAAGCGCCGCCGAAGGTGGAATTCGGTCATTTCTTTAGGCTGCATCAAGAGGGTCGCCGGCTTATTCAGGGTTGGCTAGAGCGCGGCTGGAATAGCCGCGACTGCCGTGGCGAACACTGCTTTGAAGCGTTCATATTCACATGGATAGCATTCAACAGTTGGGGCTCGTGTATCGCTGATACGGAGACGGATCGGCAGTGGCTCGACGCAGTAATGGCAAGCGGCGAGATGCGCACATTCTTCGACGAACTGCTTGATAATGCAGAGAGCCCCTTTCATGACTATGTCAGTGAGTTTCACGCAGCTTGGCCAATATTCAAGGTTCAGGAACTACGTGATGCAGGGATTCACTACTGGAGCAGGGATATAGGCGATCGCCCCCGTCTTGTTCGCGAGTACTTAGAGTCGGGAATGATCAAATTTGAACCGGCTTGCTGGAAGCGTCATATGGATGGAGACGGCAGCATTCCAATGGATTGGCCGCACACGCTAACGGCACTCTACCGCGTCCGATGCAACCTGTTTCACGGAGATAAGGCGCCCTATTCGGAAATTGACCGAACTATCGTGAGAGCGGCGCTGCGAGTTCTAGTGTACTTTCTGCACGAGACACCGTTCTTCCGATTGGCCCAAGACGCACCTCAGCGCATGGCGCAAGGCCGGCTACGTTTGGACAACCGTTCCATCTGATGATTTGCGCAGCCTAAAGCGATGTAGTGACGCAGACTATGGCAACTAGCAGCAAACTAAGCAACCCGTTTTCAACCGGCGGCGGCGGTGTACACTTCGAGGCACATATTCAGGCCTCATTTGTTGTCCTGATGCTTACTGGAGGATATGCACCCTGCCTGCCATGCTGGCCTATCGTCGAGATAAAACTCCAGGGAAAGATAGACGGATTCGATACTGATGATTTGATCGTCTTTGTCGAAAACAAAGACACTGGAGAAAGGCGGAAGCTGCTCTGCCAGGTGAAGCACACAATTCGTGTGACCCACAAAGACGAGACATTTGCACACGTGATTCAGGCTGCCTGGAATGATTTCAACAATCCCTCCGTATTCGCGAGAAACAAAGATGCGATTGCCCTGATAACTGGCCCACTGAGTGAAACGGATTTCTATCCCATGCAGTGGCTACTTAACCAGGCAAGGCACACGAAGAGCGTCGATGAATTTTACCGAAATGTTGAGCAGGCCAACTTTAGTCCTGCTAAAAGTAGCGAGAAGTTTAGCGCAATTCGGCACCACCTCAGAGCGGCAAACGGGAATGTCGATGTTTCAAAGGAAATGGTCTATTCGTTTCTTAACCACTTTCATTTGCTTGGTTATGATTTGGGAAGCGAGTTCGGCGTAGTTATATCATTGTTACACTCACATATCTCCCAGTATAACCACCAGTATCCTCAGGAAGTTTGGTCACACATTGTTGACACCGTTCAATGCTGGAATCAAGATGCCGGTACGATAATCTATAGCAAGTTGCCCCAAGAGTTGAGAGAGCA
>JAYRNY010000645.1:0-5728 GCA_041911975.1 bacterium
ATATATTGAAGCGGCTTGACTGTCTGGATGAACCAATCGAGCCCGACCAGGCAGCACAGAAGCCACACGGTGAGGCTGGAAAGCAAGAATATGCCGCGTGCCCGTCCGGATTTCGATTTGTTTCTATTGATCTGACCAGTCGACCCGGATTCCTTCATCCACCAGCCCTTTACGTTCCTTGTAAAGCCCTTACAAGAGCCAGTCAAGAGTTTAGTCTAAAGGCGCCCTTTTCGAATTAATAACTCGTAGTTTTCCCAGTGAAGGCGACAAAAGGGAGAAAAACCAGATTGTGTTTTTCTCAGAAAGCCTGTACTACTAGCTAATTAGATCTGCTTGGCAACCTTTGGACCACCAAAGAGAGAGGGAATTTCGTGACCTCAACGATTTCGAAGAGTCCCCGTACCCATAAAGGCGGCACGGAGAGGACCAAACTGGCGCAGGTAAGAAACGAACACAAATCATTAGATCCCCATGACGAGCACGAGCATCCGTTCTCGGCGATACCGCAAAGCGAAAGACGCGGACCAGTGACGATGGGATTGCTTTGGATAACCATGGTCACCGCGTTTCCGGCAGTGCTTGTCGGATTTGAATGGTGCAAACAAGGCTTCACGCTTTCGCAAGTGCTTTTGTGCACGGTCGTGAGTTGTGCGATCCTGCTTGCCTATGCGATACCTGCAAGCCAACTGGGCGCCGTCAGCGGGCTGAGCTATGCGGCTTTGAGCCGCAGCATTTTTGGGCGCTGGGGGTCTAAAGCTGTTGCGTTCAATCTTGTAGCAATCTTTATTGCCTGGTACGGACTGGCCGCGCTCTTCCTGGCTGATGGGCTGGAAGGGCTTTTCCACTGGAAAGCACCGCTAATGGCTTTGTCCGTGGCATTTGCTTTCCTCATGGCGGCAAATAATTTCTTCGGCTTCAAAGGCGTAGCCAACTTCGCCCGCTTTTTTGCAGCACCTGTCTTGATAGTCTGGGTGACATATACCTTCATGAAGACAGTGCCTTCCTGCCCGCCCAGTGTGCTCACTGATGTGACTACCAAGTCATTTGCCTGCGCTTTGACGACCATCTCGACTTTCATCATCGGCTTTGCCGTGTGGGGAAATGAGGCGGACTATTGGCGATTCAGCAAACCGAAAGTGGGCAACTGTGCGATACCACTGATGGTGGCGCTGGCTATCGGTCAAGTGATTTTCCCTTGCACGGGATTCATATTGGCAAAACTCACAGGCATTACGGATTATGGCGCCGCTACCAGCTATATGAACGACTATTCGTTCGGCGGACTGGCGCTTTTGGGGGCGATAGTGATTGCCGCCTCTTATTTCGCTGCCAATGATTCGAATTTGTTCGGTTCCGTAAGCGCGTGTGAAAACTTGAAGAGGTGGAATCACAAGGGCTGGGTTGCGGTTCTTGCCACCCTGGGAGCTGCGATGGCTGCCTGGCTTTCCATCTCGGGAGCGGCGAAGTCGCTTGAATCAATCGCTTCGCTCAATTGCGTCATTGTGCCTACGCCAACTCTTGTAGTTTTGGCGGAGTGGTTCTTGATGCGCAAAATATTCTCGCGCGATCCGGATTGCTTCGGACGAGTGCCGGAGCTTGACGAACTGCCTAAATTCAAATGGGCTGCCACGATCGCATTGTTCTGCGGCATCACAGTCGGGGTTCTCACATCCGGTGCGATCCCGGGAACCGAGTCCATGCACGTCGGTATCTGCGCTCTGCAAGCCTGGGCGACCGCTTTCCTGGTCTACATTCCCCTGCGGATTGTCGAGTTCAAGAAGGAATCGGTATCCAGAGCCTCAGCGCTGGAGGCTCTCGTAGCCGTACCGTGCACTGTAGAGCCGAGCGAGATAGTGATTAAGCGCTGATTTTAAGCGTTTCGTCTGAACCCAATGTCGGCGAGCCGCCGACACTCCTGGATGGCAAGCTTCCGGCGCTTCCAGACGGATGTCGTCGCCCCTAAGAGAGCGGCAATGTGAAAGAGAACGTGGTGCCTTCACCGGCGGGGCTGACTACTGAGATTGTGCCGCCGTGAAGCTCCACGAGGGCTTTGCAGATTGCCAGGCCGAGTCCTGAGCCGCCCTTGGTGCGGGAGTCGGAGTCCATAACCTGAGTGAAGCGGTCGAAAATGGTTGCGATCATTTCTTCAGGTATGCCGCGCCCTTCGTCTTTTACACTTATCTGAGCGAGGTTTTCAACGCGTCTGCCTGTGAGTTTGATTGTCGAGGCTTGAGGCGAAAATTTGATGGCGTTCGAGAGCAAATTGGTGACGACCCTGCAAAGCCGGTCTTCATCTGCTTTTACTTTGAGATCGTCGCATGAGACGTCAATCTTAATCTGATTCGGCTCGGCAAGATTGGCGACCGACTGCGCGCACTGTTCCAAAGCACCTGCCAAATTGGTATCGGAGATGCTGAGTTCCATCATGCCGGCTTTGATCTTTTCGACATCGAGAAGGTCATTGATCAAAGTCAGCATGCGCGCTGAATTGCGGTCTGCCAGAGTGAGCATTTTCTTTCCTTTTTCGCTGAGGCTGCCGTACATATCGGCATCCAGCATTTCAAGGAAGTTTCTAATCGTTGAAAGAGGAGTGCGCAAATCATGAGTGATCATTGCCACCACTTCCTGCTTCATTCTTTCTGCGGTTTTTCTTTCGCTGTCGTCATGAATGACGCAGAAATATGATTTTTCTTTTTCGGACCAAACAGAGGTCCAGAGCGTATCGACGAGTTGCCCGTCTTTCTTGAGCATGCGTGCTTCAAATGGTTTTGTGTCATTTTGCTTGGCGGATTTTTCCATGGCACCAAGGACATTTGAAACATCATCGGAAAAGATGAGGTCGATGTAGTAACGACCCATCAATTCTCCCGGTGGGTATTTGAGCACTGCCCGGGATGCCGGATTTACGGCGACGAACTTTCCGGCAGCATCCAGCGAGCAGATAACGTCTCTGGCATTGTCGGTTATAGCACGCTGCTTTTGTTCTGCTTCGACAATTGCCAGTGCCATCTTGTGAAAAGTCTGATCGAGCTTGGCTATTTCATCCGCGCCTCTTAGCACCGCATTCAATGGCATGTCGCTGGCCAACCTGTAGGCGTTGTCGGACATGATCTGCAAGCGCGCCGAGATTCCCCGTATCAATATGAAAGCGAGAATGACTGTGACTATGGCATTTGTCGCCGCAAAAACGTAGAAGATCGTTTTCTGCGTTTCCCTCAGCCTTGCTTCACGTTCCGGACTTCTTTCTAGATTGAATTTTTCCTCTCTGTTCAGTTCCATCAACTCATCAGACAGAACGACCGCTGCATACTTTCGCAATCGGCGGTTGTAAGTTTTTCTCTGCTCTTCGAGGCTCAAATCCGTTTCAATATTCGGATTGGCGCGTAAGGCGCGTAATACACCCTCAGCACCCATGGCTGCTGCTTCCGAGTCTTTCACCAACAGGTATTTTTTCGGCTCGCGTTCTGTCGCTTCGCGCAGTCTCGTGTACGCCTGTTTTATCTCTTTGAAAATCGCTTCGAAATCTCTGGACATAATGAAGTCTGCTGAGAGTTTTTGTCCATGCAAGTTTGATGAAACATCATAAATGCCTTTGGATATGATGTTGATTGCATCAGTGATTGCTCTTGAACGTTTTGCCTCCGCGGCTTCCGCCTCTGTCTTTGCCTGCAAATCTGAAAGGTAGAACAGAAAACCAAGATTCACTAATAACGGGACGGCGACAATTGCTGCCAACTTTGTCGATAGCGATAAATTGAGACGCATCTGCCAGAAAGTCCCCACCGTACACTTATTTATCCCCCTGAAAATGGCTTACAAAACCGCGTCCGGCGCAGATTGAAGCGCAGATAAATCTGGTATTCTAGGTCCATGGCAAGAATACTTCTGGTTGAAGACGACAAGGATCAGGCTACCACTATCGAGGAGTGGCTGACGTCGGAGCATCATAACGTCGTTGTTTCGCACGACGGCGAGGAAGGTCAGTATCGCATCGAAAATGATGTTTTCGATGTGATCGTCCTGGATTGGGATTTGCCCAAAGTTACCGGTATCGATATTTTGAAGCGCTACCGCATGAAAAAAGGGTCCACCCCGATCATAATGCTCACGGGAAAAGGGACTATCAACGACCGCGAGAGCGGGTTGGACGGTGGTGCGGATGATTATCTGACCAAGCCGTTTAGTTTGAGAGAACTGTCCGCAAGAATCCGTGCTTTGCTGCGCAGACCTTCGGAAGTAAAGTCGAATGTTTTGACTGTCGGAAATTTGGTTTTAGATCCCGTAAAGCACAGAGTCACCAAGAACGGCGATGAAGTACAGCTGCTGCCGCGCGATTTTGCATTGCTGGAATTTTTCATGCGCAATGTCGATGTTGTCTTCAGCACCGATGCTCTGCTGCAGCGCGTTTGGGAAGATGACACAGATGCGACGTCAGATGCCCTGCGCACAGCGATCAAGCGCCTGCGCAAAAGACTCGATGATGGTGACGATGAATCGAAATCCGTGATCGAAAACATTCCGCGCGTCGGTTATCGCATGCGACAGCAGTAATTGTGGGGTCGCATTGCAACGCGCCCCGCGCCCCGCGCTTCGCTAGAAGCGCATTTCAATCGTGTAGGTCACTTTCACTTCGCCATTGGCGGGCACGTCTACGGGGAATTCGAATGTGTGCGAGTCTTTTTTGACGGAAGGATGGCTCTGGGCGGTCAATTTCCAGTCTCCATAAGCATGCTCGATGACCTGCACACGAATTGATTCTTTCTTGTGGTTTCTCAAGGAAATCTCGTAAGACATTCTCTGCAAATGATTGTTCGGCTGTTCCATGTTGGTCTGCTTGCGCTCGCCGACAACATCGAATGCATCACCGAGATAGACACGCACTTTCTCATCGCGTGGCGTGTGGTCAATTTGATCTTCGCCGACGAATTGCAGCGCGCCGTCTGCATCTTTCTTGTAGACGCGTACTTTACCTTTGGGCATCGGCATGCCCAGATGGTTGTCGTTACTGTTCACCATCTCCAATTTGATTTGAATCTTGCGTTTGTCACCGTCGCCGCCGTCATAAACACGGTTGTCGCCGGACTCAAGCACAAACAATTTCTTAACAGGAACAGCCGACGCATTGAACAAGCTCAGTTGCTTGGTCTCATTGTTGTTGACGTCGGTTTTTCCGGCAAGCGTGTAGAGGTGATACTCTGCGAAAGATTGCTCGCTGAATTGAGGAGGAGGAGGGGCTGCGGCTGGTGCTGCCATGTCAGCCGCTTCCATTGCTGTCGCCTGAACCTCTTGAACTTTATGTACGTCGCCGGCGATCAGTTTCAGCGCTGAGTTTTTATATGTCCCGCCCGATTTGTTGTCCAATGTCACCCAACTGGTGATGTCGCACTTAGTATCGTCCTGATTGGCTACTGCTACATAGTCGCACTTCCAGTTGATGTCCGCTGTTTGGTAAGCAATTTCCACATCGTGTGTGCCTGCCTTGTCGGTTTCCAACTTCCAGTCTAGCGATGGTGTGGAGACAAGTCCTTCAGGCAGCTCTGAAAGCTCTACTTGACCTTGAGGATTGAGAATGATGCCGTTGCCGGTTTTCAAAACCAGCCCGGTAGAGACTTCGCTGGTGCCGCCTTCCGCCGAACCGACGGTAGCGGTCGGACCATTCAAGAGCGTTCCGTTGAGCTCCACAACAGACCCGTTGCCGATAAATTGCTTGAACTTGGCCGGTTTCCCG
>JAYRNY010000646.1:0-9246 GCA_041911975.1 bacterium
AGCGTCGTGAGGCTCTTCAACGCTTTGACAAATTGGGATATTGCCGGCACTGCCAGAAGCAGGCTTTGGCTTATTTCCGAGACTATAAGCTCTGGAATCAGAGCTGAAAAGGGAGACAAACATGGAAACAACAGTAATGAACAGTTCATTGCCGAAGACTCCTTTCAAGGGTTCTTTCAAGGACTTCCTGTCTTTTGCCGCTCTGCATCCAGCCTCTTGCGAGTCGGCTCATGCCAGATTTTTCCGCCTCTGGGACAGCAAAGGATACAATGATGCTCGCAGCCTTCAGGTGCAGAATCTTTTCGGCGACACCAATCTGCGCGCCTTCAACGCTACCAAGAATTTCTTCGGTACCGAGCGCGCTATGCACGAGATGGCGGTGAAATACCTTTATCCTGCCGCCATGGGCGGTGAGACTTCCAAGCAGGCCTGCGTTCAGATCGGCCCGCCTTCTTCGGGTAAATCGGACCTGGACAACACCCTCAAGGGGCTCTTCCGCAACGCCGAGCCGGTTGCCTACTTGAAGGAAAGCCGCGTTCGCGACAATCCTTTGAACCTGCTCTATATGATCCCCACGGTTGCTGCCGACAGGGCTGACCTGGAAGGAGCAGAGGATTTCGAGAAGCGCGTCCTTGAAATCAAGCTTGAAATCATGGAAGAGCTTGGCTTGCGTCAATTGATCGCTCTCAACTCGAGAGTGAAGAACATCCTTGCCGGTGCAGGGCTGGACGAGCGGTTTGAGTCGATTGCCGAATTGTCCACCGAGGACTTCGTCTCCGCCATCGTGTACGGCTTGGGAATGCCTAAGAGCACGCGCTCTGTGGTGTTCGCTCCCGAGCCCCTGGTGCAAGATCTGGTCCGCGGACTGAAAGTGAGAACGGGCAAGCCGATTGCCATCGCCGATTATCCTGTCGATTCCTTCCGCTTCTCCAGCGACTTCGAAGGCTCGGTAGGTATCGTCGACGTATCTGAGGTAAACCCAATCAACTTCGACATCTCCGAGTGGATCGGTGCTGAGAACCTTTCCATGATGGGACGAGTCGACACCGACGATCCTCGCTCGGTCCAGTTGAACGGTGCTTTTAACAAGGGCAACCGCGGTATCGTCATACTCACCGAAGGACTGAAGAACCCGCCCGAGGCCCAGCGCATTCTTCTGGAAGCTTTGCAGGGGCGCCGTGTACGCCTGCCCAACCCGCTCGGCGGATCGGTGGGTTTTGACGGCGTAGTGATCATCAATTCCAACGAGGCTGAATACAATAAGTTCGTCAACGTGCGTGAAAACGAGCCGTATCTCGACCGCTTCTACCGTATCTGGTTTCCTTATCCGGTAGAGAAGTCGCAGGCGCGGCGTGTCATCGAGAAGATCTGGGGTGCCTCCGAATTCGCCAGACCCGAGAGTGAAGGTGGCGTGCATGTCGACCCTGACGTGTTCGACTACATGGCTCATCTGGAGATTCTCACCCGCATCGAAAAACACCCGTCAGTGCCTATGAACATGAAGGTCGAAGCCTATGACGGCCGCGACCTGCGTGCCAAGGGCATGGGTATGAAACTGACTGTGCACGACCTGCGTGAAGCGGCATCCGCTCGCGAAGGATTGGAAGGCCAGTCGCCGCGTGAAACCGCCAAGATCATCAACTCTGTGGCTGCCGAGGTGAAAGGCAAGGGTAACACCGTTACCAGTCGCCTGATCCGTGAGCGCTTGAGAGAGTGGTTCAAGGCCAACGTGGTTGACGACAAGAAGCGTGAAGCCTTGATGGGCCTCATTGCCAACGAGTTGGACGAGGTGCGCAATAAGATGCTGCGCGACATCGTCCTGGCCTCTTTGATCGAGTCGTTCCCGGCCGAATGCGAGGCCACCTGGCAGAAATACCTCGACAACATTCGTGCCTTCGCGCTCAATCAGAGCGTCAAGAGTCACGCCGGTTATGCTCGCGGACCGGTAGGCGGAGATGAGACTTTCATGCGCGAGATCGAAACCGATCCGGACTGGGGGGTTACTCTTTCCGAGGCTCCTAAGTTCCGCGCCGAAGTGCTGGCAGCAGTCAACCAGCATCTCACCGAAAAGCGCACCGCCAATGTTCCCTACAACTGCCACGAAGCAATCCGGCGTTGTATCGAGCGTTATGTCCTTAAAAAGGTCCGCTCCGGTGCGCGTCTGTTCAGCTCCGCCAGCGCCCGCAGCGATGAAGACCGGCGCAAGATCAGCGACGCCAAGGAAAGGCTGATCAAGCAGTACGGATTCAGCGAATGGTCGGCAGAGGAGCTGCTGCGCGAAGCCGAGGAGAATTCCGATTTCCTCGTTGAGCGTTAAGCCCTGACACCGCCTGCGGTGCAATATAACGGATGACCAGAGAGGAATGGATGAAAACCATCCATTCCTCTTTTTCTTTTGGTGGTGCTTGAAAAGAGCGTTTCGCATCACCGAACTATCGCGTCCTTACAGAGGACTGAGACCAAAGGAGGTCTGCTATGTCCAGAAGAAAGAGCGACGCGGCAGCGGAAAATCGTTTCTTCACGCACATCGATCCTGATGTGCTGGAGCCGCCGATTTTAGCTGACCGCAACGTTATAAGACCGCCTCACACGGGCGGCGATCCTACCAAGCCCGACCGCGACCGCTATCGCGAACGCCAGAAGGGCAAGGCCAAGAAGAAAATCGGTGACATCATCGGCGACAACCCGATTATCACCAGACCGGGCAAGATCAAGATTCCTGTCGAGCCGGACAAAGAGCCGACCTGGCGCCCCGGCCGTGATGGCAAGGGCGGTGGCGGCTCGGGCAACGGCAAAGCGGGCGACCAGCCAGGCGAGTACATAGAAGTGAGCTGGGAAGAGTTCATCGAGATGTTTTTCGACTCGATCAATCTGCCCTATATGCTCAAGAAGATGTTCGCCCAGACGATGGTGAAAACCCACAAGCGGCGCGGTGTTACTAAGGTCGGACCGCGGGCCCGCATGAACAAGCACGAAACAGCCATAGCCCGGATGCAGCGTGCCTCGGCTTTGAGAAACAGCCGTCCCGAGGAGTTTGTCGATGACTTTGCCGCCAAGTGCCAGTCGGTTTTCGAAGCTTATGTCTTCTGGTCGGCCAGCCGTGTCGGCGTTGATTCGATCTTCCCGGAGCCGGTTTTGTTTTTGATTGCCGATGAAGTAGATCAGTTTCTCTCTGCTGTGGAGAGTGCTTTGATCAGTAATCTGGTCGCGGATGCTCCAGCTTACCGCCGGAGTGTTCTGGCCCTGGTCAATGCGTATCTCGAAGCCGAGCGGACGACCACAGCACCCTACACGCTTGATGATGAGTTGCGCCAGCGCATCGAGGCCTATGTGTACGAAAAAGAGCGCCAGGGTGACATCATTCCATCCGCATGGGAAGTGCCGTTTGCCAACTCGGACCTGCGCTTCAACCGCATAGAGGAGAAGGAAGATCCGGACAGCAAAGCGATGGTCGGATTGATTCTCGACCGCTCCGGATCAATGTCCGGAGATCCGCTGGTAATTGCCAAAGCCTACTTCTTCATCTGCGTGCTTTTCCTGAAGACGAAGTACAAGAACGTGGCTATCGTCATGATCTCTCATGACGCACAGGACTACCTGTGGAAGACGGAAGAGGAGTTTTTCAAAATCGGAGCAGGCGGTGGCACAGTGGCGGTTCCCGCCTGGGATCTGCTCTTGCGCATCGCTCAAACCGGTGCCACGTGCAAGCAGACCGGCGTACAGGCCGGACCGTATCCAGCCAGCGAGTGGAACCGATACATGTTCCATGCCACAGACGGCCAGCTTTTCGATGGAGCAGAAGTAATCAGAGACTGGTGGACGAAGATCATTCGCTCGCCGTTCAACTATGCAGGCTACCTGGAAATAAGCAATTCCTGGGGCGGCGGAGGTTGGGGCGGATGGGGCGGCGGTTCTTCCTGGGATATGGCTGGTGAAGCGCTGCTCGGCCTTCCAGCTGATGTGAAGGCTCATGTGGGTATGGCGCAAGCCAAATCTCTGGCTGATGTTCCTGAAGCATTCAAGCAGATCCTGGACAAGGATCGTCAGAAGGAGGCGTAACTATGTCTGAAGCAATGAAGACGAGCCAGGAAATGGCTCTATTGATGCTCTACGACAAGCGTATGGGCAGAGCCGGCAAACGCCTCGGTCTGACTCCATACCTGGTCGACTACTGGTATTTGCACGACGCGCAGATCACTCAACTTTTGCCTTTTGTCGGCGTGCCGGGTGACTATCATTACTGGAACAAGGGCAAGGAAGCTGAAAGGAACAGGCAAGGCGGATATGGCGGTCATATCTATGAAATGGTGTTGAACACTAATCCCAGTGTTTGTTATCTTTCTTCCACCAATACAATCCCCATGCAGCTGCACGTCATGGCGCATGCGGTGTGGGGGCACGTGGATTTTTTTGCCAACAACAAGTTGTTTGCTGAAACTCAGCCGACGACGGTGCTCGAGCGCTTCAAACAGGCCCGCAACAAGTTGCAGCAGCTCATCGACGATCCTGAGTGGGGGTGGCAGAACGTAGAGTACTACATGGATGCCATTCATGCGCTGGAAAATTTTGTGCCCTGGCTGCCGACAATTGAAGGCAAGTTGACGGACAAGCAGTTGCGCGAAAAGCTGAAAGGTGAGTTGGTCGAACTGAAGCGGCGCGCCCATATCGAAGGTGAGGTATCGGCTTCGCAGAAGCGTCAGCTGGAGGCATCGATTGTACAGCTGGAAGCACAGCTGAAGCGCTACCCGATTCAGCCTACCGGGGATCTGCTGGGTTTTCTTTCCGACCCGGACAACACTCCCGACTTGCCCGAGCAAGTGCACATGATGTTGAAGATTGTGCGCGATCGCTCTTTGTACTTTCAACCGCAGGCTCGCACCAAATTCATGAATGAGGGCTGGGCTTCCTACTGGCAGAGAGAACTCTTGCTTGAGCCGGAAGTCGATCTGCCCCTGGAATACCGTTTTGATCTGGCCCAGAGCTGGACGATGCACGATCAGCAAGCGAGCGCCTGGTATCTGGACCCGTATGCTCTCGGTCAGGGTTTGTGGCGTCATATCGATCGCAAATATGGCTATGACGAAGGCGAAGTGACCGTGAAGGTTCCGCTTTTGACCACGGACAAAGAAGGCAATCCTGCGGAGAGCCGCAAGAGCAAAAGCGTGCCGGTAACCGTGCGCAACCGCGACAAAATGATGGAGGTGAGACGACACTACGACGACAACCGTTTTCTGGAAGAGTTTCTCGATGAGGAGTTTTTCGAATTTACCAACGAGCAGTCCCTGGACTGGGTGCGCCGTGCTATCGGCATAATCAACAAGGCGATTGTGAGAAGCGGCTGGTCCGCGCAACTTGCTTTCGAGCCCATCCCTCCCTCACTGGCTGAGATGATGCAGATCGTGCAAATCTGGATGCAAGTGCAGAAGACTTCACTGGAAATGCATCAGCAATCAGGTGCGCCGATCTTCCCTGTTTCCGAGCAGACTCTCAAAGAGATGGGTACCATCCTGCAAATCGTTGCCGCTTTCGACGCCGACAAGCATAAAATTCGCCGGCAACTGGCTTTGCGCACTGGGCATCATTCGGTGCCGAATATCCAGCTGGTCGATACCGGCAAGTTCAGCGACAATTCCTGGACGCTCAAGCATGTCGTGGATGAAAACTTCGGGCCGCTCTTGCAATCCGAATGCCGCGACACTCTCAAGTTCTTCTGGCGCCTGCGCGGTACGTCATCACCAGTGCGCCTTCTGACTATGGAGCCCAGACAGGAGAATGGACCGCTCGAGCCTTACGAGTATTACAGCGAAGATGGAGAGAACGTCAAAGAGCGCTTTCTGTAAGGAGCGCTTTCTTTTGCGTACATCTTCAATTGACTGAGGGGCTTGCCGAAATGCAAGCCCCTTTCAATTTCTCAGGAATGCTCCGAGCATTCAAAGGAGTCAGATATGAAAATTACCGATAAGCTCGGGCGCAGTCTCAATGTCGATGTAGTGGTTAAGGCACCGCGTTTCGACATGTGGATGGAACCGCTCGGCTACAACTTAACCGACAGCGACAGGCAGTTTCTGCGCGTGCCGGAGGGTCCGTTTGCCCTCAGGGTGATGTCCAGGCTGGGCGCCGACGTGCTCGTGCATCTGAATGGCAGGCTCCTGCTTGCCGCGGCGGTGCCGAAAGGCGTTCAATATCTCGAAAAGGACCAGGACGGCAAGCTGCTCTCTTTCGGTGGCCAGGTCGTGAGCCCGAGTGCCGATGCCGGACGAAGCATGCCGGCAGAAGATGATCTCGATGGTATCAGCGGTGCTGCCACCACCGGCGATAGCGCAGCTGGCGCTGAAGCAGGGCTGCAAGAACCAGGCGCGGTCCCTGGCGGTGAAGGTGTTCTCTTTGTGGCGGCAAGCCTTGCCGATGATCCGATTTATGGATCTGAGCAGCCGCCGCGCCAGCAACTGACAGCTACTTTTCAGCTGCGCACACCCGAGGAGCACGACAAAAGCCTGGCCGGAAGCCTGAGCCGAATGGTGCAACCGGCATTGCCTGACGAACCGGACGAAGTGTTCAAAGAGAGACCGGACGGCAGGCCTGATTTCGTTTGCTCTTGCACCGGCAAAGGGCATGCGCATTGACACAGCCTTCGGTGTGGCATGCACTTTGCTTGTCCGAAGTTTCAAGGCAGGCGGGCATGCCGCACCGGATCATCATTCAAATCAGAGGCTCTTTTTTTTCGGCGAGCTCTCTTGAAATCCGGTTGTGCGCGCATTTCAAGTAACCGGCACCGCCCTTCTCAATCATCAAACACCCAAGACGCGCATGAAATGCGTCAGTCAAGGAGGTTATCCAATGACAAAAGAAACCTTGCAAGCACTCGGATTTTCCAGAGTGCAAGAAGTTAAGGGCATAGTCGAATATCGCTTCGACCGTAATGGCCTGAAGGTATTGCTCTCGCAGAATCATGCCAAACCGGTGGTCACCTACATGACGCTCTTTCACGTCGGGTCGCGCAATGAGGCCGTTGGCTATACCGGTTCAACTCACTTCCTCGAACACATGATGTTCAAAGGGACGCCCAAACACAATCCTCAGGACGAAACCGGCGTGTTCGAGATGGTAAAGCCGCTGGGAAACCTGCTCAATGCCACCACCTGGTTCGACCGCACCAACTATTTCGAGTGCGTGCCTGCCGAGCATCTCGCCTTGTGCATCGAGCTGGAGGCTGACCGCATGCGCAATCTCATGTTGCGCCAGGAAGACCGCGACAGCGAGATGTCTGTTGTGCGCAACGAAATGGAGCGCGGCGAGAACGACCCCGACAGCGTCATGATGGGAGAAATCTATGCTGTCGCATTCCGCGAACACCCGTATCACCATCCGACCATCGGCTGGCGTTCGGATGTGGAAGGCGTTCCTCTCGAGCGCCTGAAACAGTTCTACGATGATTACTATTGGCCTGATAACTGTACGGTCATGGTGCGCGGAGACTTCGACGGTGCCGAGGCCCTTGCGCTCATCGCCAAACACTACGGACAGATTCCTGCTTCGCCCAAGCCAATTCCTCAGGTATACACAGTTGAGCCGGTGCAGGAAGGCGAGCGTCGCTTCGAAGTGCGGCGCGCCGGCGACTTGTCCCGTGTTTGGACGGCTTTTCACGTGCCCGAAGCTGCTCATGAAGACACCTATGCGCTGGCTGTGATGGCGGCGATACTGGGCAGCAGCAGCCAGAAATCCAGTCGTATTTACAGGCGCTTGATCGAATCAGGCATGGCGTCTGAAGCGTCGGCATATCACGCGCAGCAGCACGATCCTGGTCTGTTCATAGTCTCCGCTTCGGTGACTGCCGGCAATTCCGCCGCAGATGTCGAGGCAGCCATTCTGGATGAGCTTTCCAGCCTGGCGTCAGAGCCTGTTTCCGAAGGCGAACTGAAGCGCGCCCGCAATGCCAATGGCAAAGGCACCATACTTGGTGCGCTGGACCCGATGGGCTGGGCGAACATGATTGCCGAAGGTGAGGCATCAGTCGACTGGAGGTGGGCCATGGAATTCGATGAGCACTTCAACCTGGTTACGGCTGCAGATGTGCAGCGTGTCGCTCAGAAGTATTTCGGCAAAGACAATCGCACGGTAGGGCACTTCACGCCCAAAATCGAAGACACTCCCGCTCAGACGGAATCGCAGAAGCCGGCGCCTGTGCCTGCGAGCGCTGCGAAGCTGGCAGAGCAGGTAGAGACCAGGGTTCTTGCCAATGGTCTTACCGTATTCGTTCAATCAACACCTGGTTCTGGGGCTGTGTCGCTCAGTGGAAAAGTGCGCGCCGGTGAATGTTTTAGCAGGGGTCTTTCACTCTTACCCGAGCTGGCGGCCTATCAACTCACGCTCGGTTCACTCAAGTTCAGCAAGACTGAAATAGCCGAGATGCTTGAAGAGATGGGTCCGAGCGCATCGCGGCTTTCCTTCCGCAGCGACACTTTCGCTGTTTCCTTCGGCGGCAGTGTAGTCGCCTCTGACTTCAGTTCGTTCGTCGGCATTGTTGGAGAGCTTTTGCGCAATCCGCTTTACTCAGAAGCTGAGTTGAACCGGTCCAAAGCGCTCTTTGCGTCATTCCTGACCAGCAGTGCCAGTGACACGGGCAGCATCGCCAACAATACTCTGTCGCGCCAACTCTACGACGGCGACAGCCCCTATGCTGAAAAGTCCTACGGGGAGCTGGAGGCAGAGTTGGAGCACATTACCGTGGACAAGCTTCGTGAATTCCACGGCGAGCACTACAGCCCGAAAGGCACCATCGTCACAATCGTCGGCGACATAGAGAAAGCGGCGGCTTTTGCTCTGGTCGAGCAGGTTTTCGCAGACTGGAGTGGACCTGCTGCCGGGGAAATTCCACTTCCCGGTCCGGCCGTTTCCACCAGGCAGCGCATCGACGTGCGCATGGCCGACAAGAAAAACGTCGACATCGTAATCGGCTTGCCCGCTGCAGTGAAGAGAACGGCAGACGATTTTTGCGCTGCTCAAATTGCCAATCTGGCACTGGGCGGTGACACGATCGCTTCGCGATTGGGCAAGGTTGTCCGAGTAAAACACGGATTGACTTACGGTATCAACAGCCACTTCAGTAACACTGCATTTGGTGGCGCTCCCTGGTTGATCACTCTTACAGTGGCGCCGGAGAACATCGAAAAGTCCCTCGGTCTGGTCGATGAGGTTGTTGCCGAGTACGTCAAAAGCGGCATCACTGACCGCGAACTGGCTGACCTG
>JAYRNY010000647.1:0-9224 GCA_041911975.1 bacterium
CTGGGGCGCAAAGTTGGCAGAACTGGCGGCAACGTCGGCAGAGTCGATGTGGTGGCGGCGGTGATCGTTGCGAACGCACCCAGCGGCGACGGCACCGGCGCCGGAGTCGAAGCAATCGGCTGGGACGAAGGCGAGTTCCGCTTTTTTATGGAACCGCCCTACCATAGAGACACGATCAAAAAGCGTCTTGACCTGCTTTTGATGGAAGGTGCAGCCCTCATTGATCAAAGCAAATTCCTCAAGGAGATCGGCGTCAACCTTGATTCTTACCTGGTGCGCAACCATGCGGACATCACCGAGCAGCTCTTTGAAGAAATGGTTTCCAGAGGCGCCGCCGCTGACATGAACCTGCAAAAGATGCTCTACCAGTTGATTGACAACGAGAGCACTCTTGAAGACTTGCTGCGTTTGAGACCGATGCCCAAGCCGCGCTGGGTGCCGGTTATCTTCAACCTGGTTACCTGCAGCCTGGTTTCATTCTCGGACCGCCCGCTCAGAGAGGGCGTTCCCGAGGCGGCTGCCGAAAACATCGATTGGGCGGCAATACAAGCTTTCGAAGATTCGATCAAGATTGCCGAAACCGGTTTTCTCAGCTATCCGGCATTCTTCTATCACCTAGAGCGTGAATACGAGAGGTTTGAGCGTTTCCAGAGACCTTTCTCCTTGATCATCATGGAGATTGCAATAAAGGAAGAATTATCGGAAACCAAGGATCCAAAGGTGCTTCAGGACAGAGCGGTGCTCGGGCAAGTGTCGACCCGAGTGGAAAAGTTAAAGCGAAAAACCGATATTGCCGGACATTTCGGCGAAAACGAATTTGCTTTGCTCTTGTTGGAAACGGAAGGAGACGCGGCCAGGAATTTTGCCAGCCGGCTTGCTGAAGCGATTGCCATGAACCCGTTTACGACCGACAGGGTGGAGGTTGTGCGCCTCAAAGTCAGCCTGGGCGTGGCTTCGGTGCCTGAAACTTGCAGGGATCTGGGCCGGTTGATATCGGCGGCGCGCCCGCAACCTTCTCAAAAAGAGTGAGCCTGTTTTCGGGAATTTTGTTGATTCTTTCGCTCAAGTGGTAAATAAGTGATACGGCCTCGTGCGCTGGAAATTTTTTTTCAGCGTCAGCTGTCTGTGGTAACGCATGACAAGCTGGGCTTGAAAAGGAGAACCAGTGCGTAGTTACATGGGCTTTTATAAAGCTTTGTATAAGTTTGTTAATCTGCTTACTAATATACGGCCATCATAAGAGCAAGGCCCATAAGCATTTTTGGAGTTCGCAACTCGCTAATTCGGATTCGGCGGTCTGAACTGCCCGTTCCACAAGGCGCGGCAAAGTATAATTCCGGGGGGACTCCATCTTAAGGAGTAAAGGGAGTTTAAAAGATGGGAAAAGCAGTAGGCATCGACTTGGGAACGACCAACTCTTGTGTTGCCGTTATGGAAGGTGGTCAACCGGCGGTGGTTTCCAATTCAGAGGGCGGTCGCACGACACCTTCGGTAGTAGCCTTCACCAAGTCGGGTGAACGGCTTGTCGGGCAATTGGCCAGACGCCAAGCGGTTCTTAATCCGGAAAACACCGTTTATTCAATCAAGCGATTTGTGGGACGCCGCTTCTCTGAAGTTCAGGCTGAACAAAAAATCGTGTCTTATAAAGTCAAGGAAGGCGCCGACGGCGGTTGCAAAGTCGCTATTCAAGGCAAAGACTATTCGCCTGAAGAAATTTCCGCGATGATCTTGCGCAAGTTGAAAGAAGACGCCGAAAAGTATTTGGGTGAAAAGGTCACCTCGGCAGTAATCACAGTTCCTGCTTATTTCAACGACTCGCAGCGCCAGTCGACGAAAAACGCCGGCACAATCGCCGGTCTGGATGTTCTTCGTATCATCAACGAGCCTACAGCAGCCGCGCTTGCTTACGGTCTCGACAAGAAAGACAACGAAATCATCCTTGTATTTGACTTGGGCGGCGGCACGTTCGACGTATCGATTCTGGAAGTGGGCGACGGCGTATTCGAAGTTAAGTCCACCTCCGGTGATACCCACCTGGGCGGTGACGACTTCGACCATCAAGTCGTGACCTGGGTAGCCGATGAATTCATGAACCTTGAAGGCATCGACCTGCGCAAAGACAGACAAGCTCTGCAAAGACTTACTGAAGCTGCGGAAAAAGCAAAGATCGAGCTTTCTTCCGTCACCGAAACCAACATCTCGCTCCCGTTCATCACCGCTGATGCAACCGGTCCGAAGCACTTGGAGATCAAGTTGACTCGCGCTCGCTTCAACGAGCTCACTCGTCAATTGGTCGAGCGGTGCCGAGCTCCTATGGAGCAGTCGTTGAAAGATGCCAAGCTCGGCTACGAACAGCTCGACGAAGTTGTATTGGTAGGTGGTTCGACAAGAATTCCTGCAGTACAAGAACTCGTCAAACAAGTTACAGGCGGCAAAGAGCCCAACCAATCCGTTAACCCTGACGAAGTTGTGGCGGTGGGTGCTGCTATTCAAGCAGGCGTACTGGGCGGCGAAGTCAAAGGGGTCGTGCTCCTCGACGTTACTCCCCTTTCGCTCGGTATCGAGACTATGGGCGGTGTGTTCACCAAATTGGTCGATCGCAACACCACAATTCCGACTAGAAAAGCGGAAGTATTCTCAACTGCCGACGACAACCAGACTGCTGTCGATATCTATGTATTCCAGGGCGAACGTCCGATGGCTCGCGACAACAAGCTCCTGGGCAACTTCCGTCTCGATGGTATTCCCCCGGCATCCAGAGGCACACCGAAAGTCGAAGTAACATTCGACATCGACGCCAACGGCATCATGAACGTCACAGCCCGTGACCAAATGACCGGCAAAGAGCAAAAGATTACGATTACCGCTTCTACCAATATGTCCAAAGAGGATATCGAAAGAGCGATGCGCGATGCCGAAACTTACTCGGCAGACGACCGCAAGCGCAAAGAAGAAGCGGATGTCCGCAACGAAGCAGACAGCATCTGCTACGCAGTCGAAAGACAAGTGCGCGATCTGGGTGAAAGAGTTTCGTCCGGGGAAAAGGCAAGAGCAGAAATGCTGGTTGCCGACCTCAGGCAAAAGCTCAAGGACGATGCGGACCTTGAATCCGTCAAGCAAATCATGAACGAACTCAGAGGAGCTCTCGTTCTCTTGCAACAAGCAGCATCACGCGGCGGTGATGAAGGCGGCGGCGGAATGGAAGACTACACGACCGGAGGCGGCGGTGATAGTGGCGCCGGTGGTGGCTATGACTATGGCAATGGTGGCGACGGCGGCGACGCCGGAGGCTACGGCCAGGCTGGCGAAGATGTAGTCGATGCCGAATTCCGAGCATCCGACGACTAAATAAAATTACGGGCGGTGCCGGATGCACCGCCCGAATTTTTTGTATGCCCCATATCTTAGGGTAGGCGCATGCGCGGCCTTGTTCAAGGAGCTGTATGCGGCTCCCCTACTAACAGCGGGCGAACCTGAGAATCTGCTGAGGTGCGGAACAAAAATTCAGGGATGGTAGTCTTGACAAACAGGTGGATAAGGTTTTTTGTTTAGTTAGAAGTGCAATCGCAGATTGCCTTCCTGTGAATCGCTCCGGTGAATTCGTGAGTAAAGCAAGAATGGCACGCAATAGTTTATTGTCCGCGTCACAGGCGTTAGGTCTTTGTTTCTGCTTTTCTATCAGTCTTTGCGGGCAGGCGTTCGCGCAGATCGATGGCGCTGGCCCTTCGACAGGCGACCTTGAAAGGCTTGAAACCAAGATGTTTTCCAGGCAGTATCCCAACGATCCTCCTGAAAAACGCGTGGAAAGGCTCGAGCTTCTTGTTTTCGGAGCTACTCAGGGCGGCGGTCTGGGCGAGCGTTGGGAGCACATCGCCAAGGTGATCAAAGAAAGGCAAAATCCCGAATCGACAGTGCCGCAACCGAAGACAAGCGAAACTCCTTCCTCATCTGGTGCTCCGAGTGCTTCAGCGGCTCCTGCCAAAGGCAATTATCCGGCAGTAGACGCGCTCGAGTGGAGAGTCTTGAAGAAGACCTACCGCGCTGAGCCAATTGGCGACAGACTTTCCCGGTTGGAAACCAAACTTCTGGGGCAGGCAAATCCAGGAATGGCCTTGTTTGACAGGGTTGAGCGCTTGAAGAAAATCGGTGCCTCCGTTGCTGCCGGCAGCCAGCCAGCCAATTCCGGAACGGCAGTTATACCGCCGGCAATTCTGGGACCGATGCCGAAAGCCTATCCACGCGGTTCAATGCCATTTTCCTTCGATGATGACGGAAATCCTTCCAATCCTTCATCTCCCGGACCCTTTTCTATTCAGCCCTTCGGCGGTGACGACTTCAACTCCATCAACCGGATGATGTCCGAGATGATGACTCAAATGAACCGCCAGATGCGGGATTTGAAGAACAGACCGCCTGGTGTCTACCAGTACCGATTCGACTCATCGGATAAGCCCTCCAACCCGGCCAAGCCCGGGCAGCCGCCTACTTTGATAAATCCTTTCCAGCCTGTGATGCCGAAAAAGGCTCCTACGCTCCAAGAAAGCCTGCCGCCGTATGCCGATCCGAATTCGATCTAGGCGCCTTCGCCATTACAAATACTCAATACAAGGCACAGATAAGGATCACCTGCTATCCCTGCCAGATGTCGCGCTGCCGGTATTCTGAAAGCGCTTGACATTAAGTGCTTATAGCCTTCTTGTCTGGATAATTCTCTAAAATAGTCAAGTGCTGGAAGGACTAACGAGGTAAGTTTTGCCCGCAGTCGAGTCACTAGAGAAGCCGCAAGCACCAAAGGCAGAGGCTTTTTCAGGTAATACAGACGAAAAGAGTGGAAGGCGCAAAGGTCTAGTTACCCGCGTCCTCTGGTCTGGCGCGCTGTTTGCTGCCATAAATGCGGCTCTCTGGGCATTCGTCGGCGACGGCAAAAAGGCTAACACTGAAGCCAATTGCTGGAACAGTGGCGCCTCTGTCGAAGAGACAATCAATAGCTTTCAAGCTCTGAAAGCGAAGCCTGATGTGGTTTTGCTTGGTTCGTCGCTGGTCATGTTTCCTTTCTGGGCGATGGATGTGGCGAACGACAAAAGCATTCCGGACATCTTCCGCTATCACAAATCCGACACGCTCAAGAAAATGCTCAAGGAAGCAGGCTGTCCCCAAAAGACGGTTTTTTCTCTGGCAGTGTTTGGACAAATGGCGTCTGATGCGTATTTGATCACCAGCGAATACGTCAAAGGTGCGAAGACACCGAAAGTTGTCATATACGGCATTGCGCCTCGAGATTTTCACGACCACAGTCTTGCTTCACCCATGGCTACTTTCTCATTTCAGAAAATAGTCAATCTTTCCAATTTTCCAAATTACGCCGGCGCCTTCCTTCCTGATTTCAACAAGAAGGCGGATTGGCTGGCCATGCATCTTTGCTATTTCTATGGCAAGAGATGGCGCATGCAAATGGAGACCGACAAAGCAATCAACAGAATCTACTCCACGCTCGGAGTGTTTGATCCGTCTGCCACCAAATCCGATACCGCAGCTCAGGGCGGATTTATGATGCAAGGCTCTGCGGAAGAGCGCTGGGCGAACAGCCTCAAAGAGTATAAGGGCCGATACAAAGATATCGCCGAATCAACTGAAAAAGATTACTCGTTGCAAATGAGTTTTCTTGCTCGTACGCTGAAAAATCTTCGCGAGCGCGGAGTCAACGTCGTGGTCGTGAACATGCCTCTAACCAGGCGCAATGTCGATCTTCTGCCGCCGGGATTTTATGACAGCTATCGCAGCGAGATCAAAAAGGTCGCTGACATGCCTGGAGTCAAAGTCGTAGATCTGGGTGATTGCAAGGATTTTGACGACAACGACTATTGGGACACCACGCACTTGAATCACGTGGGCGGCTACAAGCTGCTCAAGCATGTTGTTCCTGCTGTTAAAGAGCTGCTCTAAGAATCAGAACGCTCGATATCGACGCGTTGCGCCGAAGTTCAGAACCTTGCGCATTGGCTCGCGGATAAAGACTGATTCTTTTTTGCGCGAGATCGAGGAAACTCCCACCACATCAAAGACGATCTTGTCGCCGTTGTTGAAGACTATCGTGGTCACACCTGAAAGTTCGATGCACTGAGCGATAATTTCTCCCGCCTTGTCCAGTCCGAAGGTCGAGACGTCACCGGGGTTTTCGGGTGATTGACTGACTTGTCGCGTTATCGCGTTGCCTTTCCCGTCTTCCATGATCCAGCCGAGCGATTTGTAGATGATCAGCCGATCTTTGTTCTTCATCTCCAAGATTTCTTGGTCGGGCATCTGCCTGAGAGTATCTCCTGTTTTCAGCCTTTCTGTGCGTCTTTGCGAGTCATTTTCATCGTCCTCATCGGCAGCAATTTTTTCGCCGTCGATTGTGGTGGCAGTTGATTCGTCAAAGGCAAATGGTGCACTCAAGCCAAAGCGCCCGCCCTGAACAGGCATCTGAAAGCTGGTGCTGAGGTTGCCGGAGCGGTTGCCGGTCTGGAATCCAAACGGCGAGACGCTTGGTGTATAGGAAGAACGCAGGTTATTGAGGAACGAAGCCGATTGTTCCTCTGTGCCCGGAAAACTGTCTTTCTCTTCTTCCGGAGACTTGATGGCGTCGTCTTTTGCGTCTTCTGGATTTCCAGTCATGCATCTGGTCCTGTGCAGAGTAAGACCCGTGTACGCGCGCGGGTGGCCACAATAACTAGGCCGGCAGTATTTTAAATATACACCCTGTCGCCTTTAGGCGTGCAAGAGACTTTATATTTAGATTATTGCTATTTAGATTATTGCTCTCGCAGGCTGACGGAGAGGATCTTGTCTCCTTTTTGAATTTGCTGCACAACGTCCATGCCGTTCAGCACTCCGCCAAAAATCGAATACTGGTGATCCAATCTGGGCTGCGGCTGCAGCGTAATGTAGAACTGGCAACTGCCTGAATTTGGGTTTTTCGGAAAGCGCGCCATGGCAACGACTCCGGCTGCATTGTGACTGAGCTGCCCGGAAGTCTCCAAGGGCACCATCTTCGGCTTGCCTGTCTTGGGATCGTTGTAGAGTCCGGAGCCGTCACCGTTTGGGCATCCGCCCTGGATGACAAAACCGGGTTCCACGCGATGGAAAGTCAGTCCATTATAGAACCCTGTCTGCACCATCTCCATGAAGTGTGCCACCGTCTTTGGTGCTTGTTTGCGAAACAGCCTGATCGTGATCACGCCTTTGGCTGTCTCCATGACGCAGAGCGGGTCGGGGCGCGTTTCAGTCGATGCTCCGGGCGGCGCTCCACCTGGATAGACGGGCGGGCGCTGGTTGATGGGCAGTCTTGGATTGCCCTGATTGGCTGATGCCGGCGGCTGCAGGATGCCGGCCTGCGCAGGATTGAAGGGAGATTGGTGAACGGGGGCCCCCTGCCCCGGTGCCGGTGTTTCCGGAGCCGGTGTCGCTGCGGCTGCCGGGGTAGTTGCACTCGATGACTGAGTGGCGGTGGCCGTTGCCTGCGGCGCGTTTGGAGAGGGGAAGGTGACATCCGGTGGAATGGTGTCCGGGTCCGTTTTGTCCGCCCATGCAGGCAGCCAGGCGCAACTTATGAAACTTGCGGCAACTGCGGCGGTTAGCAATGTGGCTTTCAGCATCCCGGTCTTTCCTTTCTGGACTTTCTCATTCTAATCATATGCTTCCAAAAGACGCCAATTCCATTTAGTCCAGTTCAAAATCGCGAAACACCGTCACTTGAGGGTGCAGAGCAAGAAAAGAAGCCGGAATTTGGGCGGTCACTTCGCCCGAAAGTGCTTTTGTGAGAGCGGTTCTCTTCTTTTCTCCGCTGGCAATGAGGATGATTGAGCGGCTGGCCAGTATAGTTTCAATTCCAATCGTAATGGCTCTGGTAGGAACTTTTTCAACAGTGCCGAATGCCCCGGCATTGGCTTCACGGGTCGATTGAGTGAGCCAGTGGCAGTGTGTCCAGCTCAATTGCGGCGTACCCGGCTCGTTGAAGGCAATGTGACCGTTTGTCCCCAGCCCGAGAACACAAAGGTCAAGCCCGCCCTGCTCGGCAATTACCTGGTCGTAGTTGTCGAAGTATTTGGGGCTGAAGCGGTGTTCTTCCTTCAAATTGGTCTTTTGATAGAGGTTTGACTCGAGGAAGTAGTGAAACGACTGTTTTTCGTCGACATCTATATAATCGTCCAGAGCGAAGCACTTGGTGCGCGACCAGTCTAGTGTGCCGGACTGCGACCACTGAGAGAGGATCTGGTAACAACCTACCGGCGAGCGCCCGGTCGGAAGTCCAAAATTGCTGTCTGGCTTGACTTTTAGCTGCCTGGCAATGGCCTCGGCGACGTTCAGGCTCATTGCGTCGTATAAATTGGACACCGTAATTCCTGGTTGGAAAGGGCTGACTTTCGAGCTGTTGAATTCCTCAATTTGCTGCTTTTGCAGTTTTTTCGGAATTCTTTGCTCTTCAATATTAGACTGAGAGCAGGAATTTGCCGATTGTCGTTAAAATATATAAGATGCACGCATCTTCTGCTTTGAGACTGCTTTCAATTATCCTTTTCCTGGTTTTGCTCACGCAGGAAGTGTCGTTTGAGCCTGCCCAGGCGCAGGTGATCAAGCGCAAATTGCCGAAAGCCGGATTCCAGTCGCTGATGCGCCCCAGTGGTCCCACGCAAGGTTATAGCGGCGGCGGTAGCGGCGGTGGCGGTGGGCAGCAGATGGTTTCCGGCAGCTCTCAGGGAATGCACCTGGTTCCTGGTCTGGACAGAGGCAACCGGGCCACGGCAAGCGACTGGTACGATCCCGGCGAGCCTGACTTGAGGATGCAGTGGGTACGCTGGGAGCCCCGCAAAATGCCGCTCAAGGTTTGGATCAGCCCGGGGCTTGAATTGCCTCCGCTGCCATTTCAGGAGCTGAAGGCGACCCGCGTCGACACAGTCGCTCAAATGTGCTTTCAAGGGACTGACTCCAATCCCTTCTCCGCTCTTACACAAGTAAACGGCAGGACCGATGAAATGGGTGAGGCGGTTTGCGCCGGAATCGAGATGTGGAAACCGTTCGAGCAGGAAGGTCTTTTCTCTTTTGATTTCACCGGAAATCCCAGAGAAGCAAATATTCTAGTTTTCTTCAACGACAACTTTGCCGGCGCCACCGAACCTGGTGGCATATCGACCGGTGGTTACACCTGCGCGCAAGCCATTCCCTATGCCAAGATCGCTGAAGCGTTA
>JAYRNY010000648.1:0-6105 GCA_041911975.1 bacterium
AACTGCTCGGCAAGCCGCTTATCTTCTGCACGGAAGAACCGGACTCGCCGCAAATCTGCCACATCGTGCAAGCCTTCACCGACACAGTTTCTCCCGGCACGCTCGAGCCTGTCGTCCAATCCATTCACTTGGGCGATTTGACAGTGCGACTCCACATCGCGCCCATTAGCTTGAACCAGGAATTCCTCGGCTCAGTAATGATCATGCACGACGTCACGCGCGAAGCAGAACTCGAAAAGATGAAGAACGAGTTTATCTCCAACGTTTCACACGAATTACGCACGCCAATCACGTCGATCAAAACCTACGTCGATACACTGTGCAATCACGGCGAGAAATTAGATCCGGATATCTATCGCGAATTCCTGGACATCATCGACAACGAAGCAGATCGCTTGATGTACCTGGTCAACGACGTGCTGGAGCTGAGCCGCATTGAAGAAGGCGACAGAGAATTGGAGTTGATTGCTTTCCCTGTTTCCGATGCAGTCGAGCAAGCCGTGCGCTCCGTCAACCTGATGGCGCGCGACCGCGAATTGGAATTGAAAGTTACGCAAGGTCCGGACGTACCGGACGTATATATGAATCGTGAATCGATAGAGCGCGTAGCTATAAATCTTCTCACCAATGCGATCAAATATACGCCTGTCGGAGGAACGATCGAAGTTCTAATCGATCATCTGACCGACAGCAAAGAAGTGCGCGTGTCGATAAAAGACAACGGTATTGGCATTCCCGAGGAATGCTTGCCGCAAATCTTCGATCGTTTTTATAGAGTGGAACGAAAGGTCCATACGATCAAAGGAACGGGTTTGGGATTGACTATCGTCACCAAGATCATTGAAAAACACAAAGGTCGAGTTACGGTCGAATCAGCGCTAGGGCAGGGTTCTACCTTCTCCTTCTTCCTGCCCACCGGCAATCCATATGATGAACCTGAACCACTAAAAGAAGAGTCTACAGAGGCAATGGCGCCTGCTTCAGAAGAAAACGCTCTGCCCAAGCCGAACGTCACTTCTCACGAGCTAGCTTCATAAATTTGATTTTTCTCACCTGCCTTTCATCCATTTAGCTAGCGCGAAAAGGGTGAAACTCTCAGCGTCCTGCGAGGGACAAAAACTCTTGACATCAGCCCGGCTGGAAGATTAGCAATATATGGCCTCCTAGCAGCGTTTCCAAGAAATTGCCGTGTTATTATGGCTCGGTTGACAAGGCTAAAAGCCATGTCAGTTGACAGTTCCTGACCGTTGATGGTCGTACAAAATGCGCGTATAGATACGCGAAATGCACAGGATCATGATCCGAGTTATATATCCTGGCTCATTCGATCCTATGACGTACGGGCATTTGGACATCGTCCAGCGGTCCAGCAAACTGTTTGACGAAGTGATCATGGCAGTCGTCGGCAATCCCGGAAAATCCCCGTTATTGCCGCCTGAAGTGAGAACTCAGTTAATCAGTGAAGCGGTAAAGGATCTGAAAAACGTTTCTGTAGGTTCTTTTCAGGGGCTTACGGTTGACTACGCCAAACAGAACGACATCAAAGTTCTGATACGGGGGCTGCGGGCTATTTCCGACTTCGAAGCGGAGTTGGGAATGGAGCAGGCGAATAAGCAACTCTTTCCTGAACTAGAAACTATTTTTCTCATGACAAAAGCCGAGTATTCTTTTATCAGTTCATCCACTGTGAAGGAAATTGCCCGCCTCGGCGGTGACGTATCCCAGTTTGTACCCCCACCTGTGAACGAATACCTGAAGAGGCATTTCAGCAGAGGCACCAAATAGATGACGACGCTAACTGTATCTCCGCAACAGCAACAAGCAACTGCAGCAACCTACAAGCAAACATCGATATATAAGCATCTCGATCTGCTTGAGCATCTTATTGATGACGCTGTAGGCGTGTACAAATACAAATTCATCAATGCTGATGAATTCCTTGATGTGCTCGACAAGGCTCGCGCTCGCTTGCCGGAAGAATTGAAAGAAGCTGGAGATGTGCTCCAGCGCCGCGACGAAATTCTGGGAGAATCCCAGCGCCGCTCCGAACAAATTATCGCTACCGCTCGCCGGCAAGCCGAAAACATGCTGCACGAATCCGAGCTTCTCAAAGCCGTGCAAGCTGAAGTAGAGCGCATCCGCAAGCAAGTAGTTTCTGAAGTCGAACAAATGCGCAGAGAAGCCCTGGCAGAAGCTGAAAAAATTCGCCTGGAAGCAGAAGAGCATGCAGCCGCCACCCGCGAAGGTGCCGACCACTATGCTGAGTCTGTGCTGACTCGCATCGACACTGATTTGCAAAACCTCGGACAACGTCTGGTCGAATCACAAACCATTGTGAGAAACGGACAACGTCTGCTCGGTCAAGTGAAGCGCCATCCCTCAGCTCCCGTGTTGAACGCCGCTTCGGCAGTCGCACAAGTGTCGGGACTGTCCAGCCCGCTCCTCGGCGGAAGACCGGACCAGCCGCTACCCTAATTGCACAAGCAGTAAGAATTAGAACTCCCGGGCGAAAGTTCGGGAGTTTTTGTTTCGCAAGCGCCACTCTGCATGCAGGAGAGGCGATCATACCGCACGGCAACGCCGACAGTCGCAGCCCGGACAACGCACCACTGGTAGTGCCCACAAAGGACCCCAGAGGTCATCTGGGGTCCTTTGTTTTCCGTTTGCACACACCAGTGAAATAACTACGCTGCCGGAGCACCTTGAGCCAATCCGCGCAGTACCTCTTTGACTGTGTCATTACCGCATGCGGCGATCAAATCGTCATAGTTCTCGTTTGTAATGAAGTTGTATTTGACTTTCAATCCACTCATATCGCCTGCGCCGTTGTGCTCTACTGTGTAGACCGCCTGAATAGCCTTCGTCAGGGAGCGCACTTCATTGATGCCATGACGTTTTCCGTCCGATGCAAGAATTCTCTCAGCGGCTTGCCACGGGCCTTCGCCGCGTCTGACCGTAGACATTGCAATCAAATCAGAGCTGGGAAGCAATGCAGGCTCCGACGCCGGCGGCGTGAAGTCTTCCGCGCCTGCAAGCAAGGAGGCAGAGGCTTGTTAAAGTCGAAAGGGGGGAGATGCAGTCGATGTGGGAATTATCTTTGCGAACACATAAAAAAGACGTGAGAAAGTTTCACGTCCACTGGCGCAGGGTTTCGGAGTGTAAGACCTAGCTCTTCGCCATCGAGAGCAGTAACGCTTTCACTTTGTCGTCTTTGCAGTTGGCGACAATGTTCGCAAATGTCTTGTCTGTCATTCCGGCAAAGGAGTATTTGACCTTGAGCCCGCTCATATCACCGTTGCCATTGTTGTCCATCTTGTAGGCAGCCTGGATTGCTTTCGTCAAGGCTCTTACTTCATCCACTGAATGTTTCTTTCCATCTGCTGCCAAAATTCTTTCCGCAGACTGCCACGGGCCTTCGCCGCGTTTGACGGTTGCCAGCTCCAAAAGTTTGGCGCTGGGAACCAGGGGCTTCTCTACAGGCTTGGGCGGATCGCCGGCTGCATCAACCATACGCTCAACGGCCAATGCAGGAACACCGAGCTTCAACGCCGCATCCGCTCCAATCAATCCACTTGAAACAATGCGAGCCGCCGCTTCGGATTTTCTGATTGCTGCCAGTGTTTCAATCGCTTTGGCGTCGCCTCTAGCGGCAGCTTGCTCGAGAACCTTTCTGTCGAAATTTCTCAAAGCGGTCACAGCCGCTTCGTCACCAGTTTCGGCAGCTTTTGCAAGAGGCGCGCGATCCAGTTCGATCAGTCTGGCGATTGCCTGCTTGTCACCGGTTGCTGCGGCTTGCTCCAAAACCTTTCTGTCAAAAGCTGCCAGGTCGGCCGCGCTCTTCTCACCACGCTCAACGGCTTGGGCAAGAACCTTTCTATCGAAATCGTTCAGTGCTTTGACTGCCGCCGGATCATTGGCCTCGGCAAGTTTTACCAACAGTGCTCGATCTTCTGTCTTGAGAGCGGCCAGAGCAGCTTGATCGCCTTTGGACGCTGCCAGTGCCAGGGCTTCTCTTTCCGCCACGACCGTGGCCTCATTGGAGGCACGAACGAGCGTAGGAGCAACTTCTGCAACAACCTGCGTCCCTGTCTGGACTTCAGCGGCCGGTTCTACGAGCTTCGCTTCCGTAGCGACCTTCGCCGGAGGAACGACCTTCGCATCCGCGGCGATTTGCTCTGCTGTTCGGACCTCGGCAGTTAACACTGGTTTTGCCACAACCACATCATCACCAATTCTTGCTGCTGTTTCGACTTCAGTTACGACCGGAGTCAGCTTAGGAACGATCTTCTCGGCTTCCACGACACTATTGATTGGCTGCTCGACACGGCGTCCAGCCGCCAGCACGTCTTCGAGTTTTTGCGCGTTAGCAATCGTAGGTTCTACTCTCAGAGCAGTGGGGAGTCCCTTTTCAGCCTGTAGTAAAGCATTAACCGTCTCGGTTGCACGATCGCCATTTCTTATCGTATTGAAAAGCTCATAACTGCGACCCAGCGTGCCGAGCGGCGCCAGAAGCGCAGCATCAATGCCACCCTGGATTGCATGCCGGCGAAACTCTTCCGACGTAATTGTTTGGTTGCCCAAAACTTCTTGCATGAGGAAAGGACGAGCTGCCGAAGTGGTAAATCCGGTTGCGATCACACCAGCCGCCAAGGGCGTCGCTGTGCCGAATGATGCGTAGATACTGGCGACTGCGGCTGCGACAGCGGCTGCATTAATGGCTTTCTCCTGCAAATCTGCGAGCCTTTGTTTTTCGTCGAGATTTTGCTGCGTTGCTTGAGTGAAGTATTTGTCGATGCGATCGCGCACATCTTGTGGCAGTTTTTCTCTGTTGGCTTGATACTGAGCGATAAAATCGCGATTCAGTTGCAGAGCGCGTTCCATGCCGAGCTGCGAGCCGCCGAGATTGGCGCCGGTCAAATCCATAGTCGCTGTGCGTTCGAGGAATTCGGAAACCGGATCTGTCGGCGTACCTTTGAGCATTCTCTCGAATGTGATTTTCGCTCCGGCGTTGTCGATTTGTCCGAGGAAATCTTTGTCGAGATCGCAATTGTACTTGCCTGCGTACTCAGACTTCAGTTGCTGAATTTGCGCTGGCGTCATGCCTTTCAAGCGATCTTCGAACTGTTGATATGGATTGGTTTGTCCATCCAAAACTTTGAGGCGCATTTCATCAGCAAGGGTCGGCTTGAAGTTTTGCGTAGCCAATTTATCGAGAACAGTCTTGTAATCAGAGCTCAAACCTTCGCGCTTGACGGCGCCTTCGACGAATGCAGATTTGAAGTCCTGACCATATTTGCTTTCAAAAGACTTGAAGAAGTTGGCTCTATCGGTGTCATTCATCTTCGCGATTTTCTGCACGAATTCGCGGTAGCCTCCACCATCACCTATCAAATAGGATTTGGCTTCGTCCGCCAGATCCGTTGTTCCGCCTTGCTTGATTACGTTTTGAACGATCTTCTGCTGCTCGGGGCTGAGCATACCGACAATGCGATCGCGCTCAGACTGAGGTTGAATTTTGGCGATGTCCGGATATCTGCCTTTGAAGCCGTCGCCGAGCACACCACCACCGGCGGCGATTTTCTCGCCAATGCCGACCTGTTCGCCGCGCAAGAGATTTCTAAAGCCAAACTCGCTGGTAGCGCCCTTCAGCATAGCCGTAAGATTCTGATTTTCCTGGTCGAATTTGAAATCCTTGGACAGCGTGCCTTTATCGAGCATGCTCTGGTAATCGCTCAGCCGTGCGCGCAGTGCCGGATCACCGAGCATGAGTTTTTCGGCAGCATCAATCTTCTTGGTGGGTGTGTCCAGTTTGCCGTCCATCGTGTCTTTGGCAAACTGCTGGAGCGGAGTCAATTGTGTTACCGGTTTGCCTGTTTGCTCCACTTGTTTCAAAACCGATTGGGCTAAAACAGTCGCAGCCAACGATTTTTCATCAATGCCTTCAGGTTGATTGAGAACATCGCCGACTTTCTTGCGCAAGGCTTCATCATTCTTGTACTGCTGCGCTTCTGCCGGGGTCATGGTCAAAACGCGTTCGGCCAGAGACTTTCTGCCTTCCGGAGTACTGCCCACATCGCTGGCGACCTGGTCCAGTCCACGTCTAAC
>JAYRNY010000649.1:0-2361 GCA_041911975.1 bacterium
CGGCGATGCTTCTCAAAGAGCCGGCATCAATGCGCTCAAGGAATACTTTCCTATAATCATCACCGGCAACCCCAACGTAGCCAATGAAGGCTCCGGCGGCGGTATCGGCAGCAGCTCCCAACCGTGGCGTCCGCTCTCGCAAGCACTGGGCATGGTGCAGCACATGTATCGCCACTGCTATCTGCCCATGGCACTCCTGCTACTTTTGCCGGGCGCATGCCTCCTTCACATGAAAAACATGTGCACCCAATTCGCCAACCCTGACGAAGATGCGCAGGGTGGACCCTGGGGTCATATTCTTCGCGCCATGATCGCGCTGTTCCTCGTCCCATCGACACAGTTGATCATGAGCTACGCAATTGATGTTGGTAATTCGATGACCTTCAGCGTCGCACAACAGTTCTCTCCGATGGAACTGGTAGGCTGGGCTCAAGGTATGCAGGACGCGAGGGAAGCAAAAGGACAACCGCAAGAAAGACTGGATCCCCAACCCTTCAAAGAACAAATGTGGCAGATGGCCGCTGGAATAATCAACATGTCCCTGGGCTACGGGCTGTTGATCCTGGTGGCATTCCAACTGGCACTCAGCTGCTATCTGTTCTTGATGGGTCCGGTCGCCGCCTCACTTTATTGTTGGCCTGGTAGCGTGGGCAAGCTATTCAAGCCAATCTTCATAAATTGGGTAAACGGCGTGGTAGTTCTTTCATTGTGGCGTTTCTGGTGGGTCGTGATCTCGTTCGTGATGGTGACACGAATTCACTGGCTCCAAGAAATCGGCGAATACGTACCGAACACCGAATGGGAAGCTTTGATGCTGGGTTGCTTCCTGGTCATGATGATGTACGTGCCTTTTGCTCCCTTTGACTGCAGACCGGGCGACATGGTCGACAAAATCCTGGAAAAGGGCAGAGAAATCAGCCAGGCCGCAAGCGGCAAGAAAGCAGGCTAAGCGTTTACTCCGGGTTTCGATTTTCAATCTGAGGAAAGTATCAGTGTTCTCTTCCAAAATCAACAAATTCGCAGTCATCGCAAGTGTCCTCGTTACTGTGCTCTTCGTGTTGGGCAACGTGGTCTTCGCGCAAGAGCTTCGCCCCTTCGAATCATGCGGCGGCGAACCAAAGAGCTGCGCTATTACTCTGGCTGCGAAATACAAAAGACATATCAGAGAAGAACACATCGAGGCTCTGGCTAAAGCGTTGGAACAATTACCTCCGGAAAAAGCCAAAGCGATGGTAGAGCTGATGTCTCGCTTCAACGAAGCAGAGCGAACGATGGGCAAAATGAACAAGCCCGGCAATACCGCTCCGGCAGCCAAGGCGGGCGGTCAGGCTCAAGCTACCCAAATGGGCAATTCCGCCGCCGACATCGCCCGCGATCAGTCCTGTGCAGCTATCGACTATGCGTCGCGCTTTTTGAAAAACTTTACCAGTGAAGGCGGAAACCGTTGGAATCGTTTTCGTGACGGCTTGTTTGTTCCAATTGGCATTCTCTTTCTTCTTCCCGGCGCTGTAATGACCCAAGTGCGCGCAATCATGGCGCAGAGCAATCCGGTGCTCGGTCAAATCAGCCCAATAGAAGGCATCTCGCGTTCTTTGATCGGCGTGTTTCTCATTCCCGGCAGCTACCTGATCGTCAACTACGCAATCGATCTGGCCAACAGTTTCCAATACACCATCGCTCAGGAATACCGCAATATGTGCGGAACCGACATGTACCACGATGCGATGTGCGCAGAAATCCGCGCTTTCGGCGTTCGTTATCTCTCGGAAAATGAAGGCTCCCTCAAAGTTCCAGATCCGGACCTCAGCCCCTACTTCCAAGGTATCTTTTCGAAGGCGGAAGGCAGACTCTGGGGCAAACTCAATGATCCCTGCGCCGGTCTTTTCCTGGTTCCGCCAAACCGCGATGACGCCAGCATGCCATCCTCCACCATCGCCGCCCGCTCCGTTCTGTTTTCCACGAATGCAGCCAGCTGCACCGGTTGGACCATCTGCTGCGCTTTCCAAATGGCATTCTTTTACTATTTGTTCTTCGTCGGTCCGGTATTCGCAGGGCTGTGGGTATGGCCAATGAAAGTTTTCAGAGATTCTTTCGGCACCTGGGTTGAAGGCGTCATCACCCTTTGCTTCTGGAGTTTCTTCTGGACCACCACCATCCTTCTCATCGCTTGCTTCAAGGGCACCGATGACACCGGCATCTTCATGCTCACCGCCTTGAATTTCCTCGCCACCGGCTCCGTCAAGCATGCATTTGACTTCGCCGGACTGGTCAAGGCAGCCGGCATGAAAGCTGCTGAAATCGGCGACAAGATGGGCAAAGCTGCTGCCAGCGCTAAGTAAGCGGAGACAAAGAGTGAAGATC
>JAYRNY010000650.1:0-4792 GCA_041911975.1 bacterium
TGAAAATGGATCTAGGGCATCGCGTGTTCCGGGGTAGCATTATCGTATGCAACGATTGTTTCATTCGTATAACAAGAAACTGTCTGCAATGAGCAAAAGGAAAAAAATCCTGTTTCGAACCGTTTTTATCGCTCTGGCTTGCCTTTGGGGCAATTCGACCGGACCGGCATTGAGCAAAGATGAGACGGTCTGGCATCTCACTCAGACTCACCGGTCGCTGGGAACGACCGAAATCTACATCACTCCTCGGCTGATGAGGCTCGACAAAGGAAATTCCGACATCGTCGTCCTGTACAGGCTGGACGAGGGCATTGTGCACATCTTCAATCCAGCCCACAAAGCCATATTCAATTGCCCTCTGGAAAGGTTTATAAAGCGTGGCTACATAGTCACCGCGGCCGGACTCGGCCCGGTCCGCACCTGGTATCCAAAAGAATCGAAGAACATAACATACAAGGGACAACCGGCATCGATAGTGGAAATCTATGCGCACGGACGCAGCCGTTCGGGTCGCTCTATGGAGATAAATTGCTGTGAGATGAAGGTTCTACATAGTGCGGAAAATTTTGCCAAGGTTGTTTCTGTGATTGAGACTATCTATGCGATTACACCTACGGGCTTTGTGCCGATAGAAGTGAAGCTGAATTATTCCCAGGGCGGCGGTGAATTGTGGTTTCAAACCCACGAAAGCGAATTGAAAAACAGATCTCAAAATTCCAATTTCAGGCTACAGACCAGCAAGATAGTGCGCGAGAAAAGGACATCCGACTTCTTTGCCGTGCCCAAGAACTTTATGGTGATGAAAACTGACGCTGAGATAATGAATCTGACGAATACCGCAAGCGATTTGACTAACTTGATTTTGCCGTGACCGTGCCAACATGCCTTCTGATATCGATTGGCAAACCGTTAGCGCCGGCTCACCTGTTGTCCAGTGCTACATGCTAACATCCAGATTCGGCTTTAGACAGTTGCAAGCTTCCTCCGGCGGGCGCTTAGAGTTTCAATTCAAGTGTGAATACAAAAGTCAAATCAAAGCAAAATCCTGAAGTTGCTGCGAAAGTAAGCAGCGGTGCTTGTGTTGCCCCTGGACAGAATCGGGTTTGGCAAAACTGTCTTCTCTCTAGCACTGCGATTTGGATGCTTTTCTGGCTCTGCGCGCTAGATGTGACACTGAGAAACGCTAAACCATTGAAGTTTGTTCAAATCGGCAGTTTGGTTTTGCAAGACGGAAATTCAGTGCGCAACAAGTTCGAGCGTTTCAGTCAACCCTGGTTTCATCCGGATGTGTTGATGATAGGCTCCTCCCTTTCGCGAGAGACTTTCGCACTGACGGACGCCTACGTATTGCATCGTCGTCCCCCTTCGATTGGCTATGAGCTGAATGTTTACGGCAAGTCTATTTACCTTGAGGACAAGCTTCGGCAGATCACAGGCAAAGAGCACACGGCGCTTGATCTTTCAGTAGGAGGATGCATGGCATCCGACACCTATTTTTTGTTGAAGAGCGCACTGGAGCTGCGACCCAATATTCGCCTTTTGATTCTGCCTCTGGCGCCGCGCGATTTTGTCGACAATAATTCGGCACCCGATCCGGAAAAGAGTGCCGTCTGTAGTCTATTGAAGAAGAAATCCCTCAACACAATCGTCTCGCCAGATGCCAGCAGCAATGAAAAATTTGAATGCGCCCTTTCTTCGTTCTGGTATTTCTTTGATACAAGAGCTGACTACAAGCGCATCCTGCAAATATTGACCTGCCAGAGTTTCAATCGGTCATTGACCTTGCATGGAGCAGCGCATTTCGAAGATCCCAACTCGATTGATAATCGGGTTGTTTTTAACCCACCGCGCAAATCCGCCGAAACAGTCTTGTCCAGTGCATACAAGGAAGAGCACGCGAAGAATAGTGCCAGGCAATACAATCCCTATAACAGTCGGCGTCTGAAACTTCAGTTCCAGTACATGGAGAAAACGCTCAATCTGTGCCGTGGCAGGGGAATTTCCGTCGTAGTAATCGACATGCCGCTGCCTGAGAGGAATCGCAAATATATGACTGCCGAATTGCAGTCTCAGTATGAAGCCAACTTGCAGTCAGTGTGCAAAAAGTACTCGACCGGACTGATTCTTTTGCAGACAGACAGTGAATTTGTTGACAGCGATTTTCACGACAGCTGGCATGTTGTGGGCTCTGGCGGCAAGAAAGTGCTCGACCGACTGGTGCAGCATATCTCAATGGACCGCACATTAATTGCGAGCTTGAGCGAGTAGCTGTTATTTGCCGTTCAAACTTTTCTCAAGCAGCTCTTCCAGTTTTTCGACTCTTTTCTCTTCCTGACCGCCGGTCAAAATCGAAAAGTAAGTGATCAGTGATTGAGCTTCTGTTTGATAAACGGACGGGTCGCTGAGTGAGAGTTTGAGCAGCTTTTGGTAAATGCGATCTGTGGAAGCGGCATCAGTCTGCGCGTGACCTGACTTGGTCGCTGTCTTCTTCGACACGGGCATGTATTTCATTTCAGCGATCGGAGAGGCGCCCTGGGGAAGGAACCTGACCGGCTTTGCTTCCGGCAAATCAATGGGCGCGATTACTTGCAGCGTGTTTGGCCGCCCGCATACAAAGCTGATCACGCGGCCTTGCGGCTGAGTATCTTTGGCTATGGGGTTTGCATTGTGAGCAATGCGCACGTTTTGTGTTGCCGCTCTAGGAGTGTTTTCATCTGCTGCATGGCAAGCCCTTGCCAGAATGCTCAAGTTGAGAGAAGAGAGCAATGCAAAAGCGAAAGCCGACACAAAAGAGAAACGCGAAGTAGACGGCCAGAGAAATCCGTCGGCATTATGCACGGCTTTTTTCTCTGAAAGAAACTGATCGAGGCTGACCGGGCCTTCAAAATAAATCGGTCTTTTGGCGGCAAACTGATCAGGAATAGCACCGGCAACGGCGCCGGGAATGTTTCCCTGCTTTGCAAACAGTGCGGGCGAATTGCGAGCGGAGTCCTGGCCGGCTGACCGGCAACAGCCTTCTAACAGGTGTGACATAGAATTCCTCCTCGAGCGCTTCCTTTCAGGGGCAGAAGCGCCGCTTTTCAGCGGTTTGGAGCTTTCAGGGGGCGAGACTAACTGGAATTGGTAAGTGTATGAATACTAAACCGAAAGTGTGGCAGCAATGTGTCGAGAGAATGAATTGGAATAGTCTTTCCGGTTTTTCGCAAAGGCTAAACGGTTAGATATCATATATCCGGCAGGCGGATTCCCGAAGAAACTAAGTGCAAGTCAAACTCAAGCTATCTCACCAACTTTTGCTACTGGTCATCATTCCGGTTGTTTTCGAGCTGGTGATTGGCTGCATGCTTTATTCCAGCCTGCAGGTCTCCGGTGAGGAGCTGAGACAGGAAGCACATTCCCGGCAGCTCCTCAAAAAAGTCAACGAAGTGCGCAGCGAATTTCTTTGGGCCTATCAAGCCTGCAATGAGTATGCCGTGTCGCAGGGCGAGGATCAGTACAAACTGAATTTGTATTTGAAACATGCCTGGGCTGCATCCAAGCTGATTTCAGAGCTGAAGACTTTCTGCAGAGGGGACAAAGCGGCCGAAGAGTCCATCAACGAAGTTGATAAACACTGTAAAAGAGCCAAGGAATATACCGACAAATTCCTCGAGGCATACAAGCAAGGGCGAATTTTCGAGTTCATGAATTACGGCGCCACGGTGAAAAACAGCGCCAGTAAAGCAAGCGATATCCTGAACGGCATGATTGAAACACAGTTGGGGCTTCTGGAGACCTATGCCGAGAAAAAGAGCAGTGAGCGACAAGAGCAGGGAAATCTCGTTTTACTGCTCGTGCTTGCCACCGGCACAGTGATAAGCGCGGTGGCGCTGGTGCTGAGTTTGCGCATTTCGAAAAACTTCGAACTGCTGATCGACAATGCGCAAAGGCTGGCGGCAGGCAGAGATCTCAATCCGCCGCTTACTGGGCAGAGCGAGCTGGAAGTGCTCGACCGCGAATTTCGCCGTATGTCGCAAGAGTTGGAAAATACTCTGCGCAAACAGCGTGCCATCGTCGATTATGCAGCAGACGTTATCTGTTCTGTCAGTCCGGCTCTGTCATTTTCCGAGATGAGCACCGCGGCATTGCCGGTCTGGGGTTATGAGCCTGACGAGCTGTTAGGCAAGAGAGTGGCTTCCATCGTCCATCCTGACGATGTGCAGAAAACTACTGAAGCTCTGGAAGGGGCACAGCGAGAGCCTATCGACACCTTCGAAAATCGCGTGGTCAAAAAGGACGGCAGCGTAGTTGATACGCGCTGGTCCGTGAGATATGTGGAACAGGAGAAGTCGCTTGTCTGCGTGGCGCACGACATATCGCAGAGAAAACAGTTGGAGCGGATGAAGCAGGAATTCGTCGCCATAGTCAGTCATGATCTGCGCAGCCCGCTTACTTCGATAAACATGCGCCTGGGCACGCTGGCTGGCGGCATGCACGGCGATCTTCCCGCCGATGCTTTGAGAATCATCTCCACTATGGAAGGCAGCGTTGTCCGATTGATACGATTGATAAACGATCTTCTAGATGTGGAAAAGCTGGAGTCAGGTGCATGGGATATGCGCTTCGAGGAGAAGTCGCTTTTACCGGCACTGCAAGTTGCCTCGGAGTCGGTTCTGGCAATGGCGCAGAAAAAGCATGTGGAGATTGTCCTGCCTGAAAATGACATAAATGTAAGAGCAGATCATGAGCGGCTCACGCAAGTGATCACCAATATCATGTCCAACGCCATCAAGTTCTCACCCGAAAAGAGCAA
>JAYRNY010000651.1:0-7374 GCA_041911975.1 bacterium
CACTCTTTTGCTTCATCGAGAATGCAGTTGCGGATGTCGCCTGTGATAACCTGACCACTGACGGCTTGGTCTGAAAACGATTTCCTGAGCATGTCGATGTCGTCCTTGACGAGCTTCTTTTTCGACTGCATCAACTCATCTTCCGCTTTCTGAAAGGACTCCAGAGTTCTAGGGGAATAAATTTCAGGTCCATATACTGGAAATGGCTCGAACACATTGATGACCCGAAATTGAGAATCTTCAGGCCAGCTCCGTTCTAAGACTGACTCTATTGCAAGTCTCGAGCACTCGGATTCCTCAACTGCGATCAACACTTTCATGTCATTTCTCCTTGGCGAATTGCATCAGCCCTTTGCCTAAATTCAGAGGGGCAAACCACCAGTGCCATGGTGGTTTGCCCTGATTATCTCACTTTTATACGGTCTTAATAGCTATGTTCTTTGATGTTTTTTCTTCTTCTTTGGTCTTCGCAAGAACAACGTTCAAAACGCCGTTCTTGAATGTGGCTGCGCATTTGTCGATGTCAACCTCAGCCGGAAGCAGTAATGACCTGCTGAAGGAGCCGTAAATACGCTCCATTTTGTAGTGACCTTTGACGTCTTCTACCTTTTCATTGCGTTTTTCGCCGGAAATTGTGAGGACGTCGCCCGCCAATTTGAGTTGAATATCCTTTTCTTCCATTCCGGGCAATTCAGCCGTCACGGTGAATTCTTTGGGTGTTTCATGCATGTCGATGCGCGGTGAGAAATCACCAAATGCATTCTCGCCCATGACAGATGGCGACATTTCATAATTGCTGAAGAAATCCTGGAACAGGTTGTTCATTTCTTTTTGCAAGGAATAGAAAGGAAACTCTTCTTCTCTGCGGACCGCCGGTACACTCTTTTTAAACCAAGGTGTAAGTGGTTTCATCGTCAAAATCCTCAAAAATAAAAGTCAACTCCAATTCCGCAACGCCAATGTGCGTTCGGTTTATGCCCATATTCTGACCCCCCGGGAACCATCCCGATATCATCCACATGGAGCATTCTCATCAAATCGTCCTGAAAGTCCCCTTGAAAGCGGATCATTCCTATGGACGATATGGGAAAATGGCGTTCACCCTAAAAGAAGAACAGCGGCTGCCAATGGATTGAGGCATGCAGACGACCGCGTCACGATTGAAGATATTTGTCCACGGGCTTGTTCAAGGGATAGGCTTTCGCCCGTATGTCTACAATTTGGCGTCCAGTTGCCGCCTGAGCGGGCTGGTGAGAAACAATAGCGGAGTCGTGGAGATCGAGGTCCAAGGTGCAGATGCTGATATTGCATCTTTTCTGCAAGACCTTCCCAGGCTAGCCCCGGCTCTGGCGAACATCTCCAAGATAGAGACCCAGGTATGTGAAGAGATTGGAGAAACGTCGGGTTTCACAATCGAGACAAGCTTGAATGAAAAGCCGGCAGAACGCTTCGTGCCTGCAGATACTGCCACTTGCTCGGAGTGTCTGAATGAACTGTTCTCGCCGTCCAATCGTCGCTATCAATATCCGTTCATCAATTGCATAAATTGCGGTCCCCGCTTCACCATTATCGAGAGCCTTCCGTACGATCGTGCAACCACTACGATGAAAGCATTCCGCATGTGCCGGCAGTGCCTTCGAGAGTATGAGGACCCGGCTAATCGAAGGTTCCACGCGCAGCCGAATGCTTGCTCGAAGTGCGGACCGATTCTCACTTTTAGGCGTCCACGCGAAGTTAATGCGGAGCCGCCGCCATCGCCGCCAGAAGAAATCGCGCAGGGACAAAACGCGCTTGGAGCTGCGCGTGATGCTCTTTTTCATGGACAAGTAATCGCCGTGAAAGGTCTGGGCGGATATCATTTGATGGGCAATGCCTGCAAGCAGGAAGTGGTTGAGAAGATTCGGGCGCTCAAGTCTCGCGAGGCGCGCCCGCTTGCCGTCATGTTCGCGAACATCGATGATGTGGAAGCGCATTGTCTGGTAAGCGATGCGGAGAGAAGACTCCTGGAGAGTCATGAGCGACCAATCGTGCTGTTGCGCAAAAGAGACGATGTTCCGCCGGCTATCGAGTTGAGTGCAGGAATAGCTCCAGGGCTGGATGAGATTGGCGCGATGCTTCCTTATACACCGCTGCACCATTTGCTTTCCCGACTCTGTGATTTCCCTCTTGTCGCTACAAGCGGCAACGATAAAGGATTTCCGATCGTTACGTCTGACGCCGAGGCGCTCTCTAAGTTTGCAGATTGTGGTGTTCTGTTTCACAACAGGGAAATACACTCCGGATACGACGACTCGATTCAGCGTGTGGTTTGTGGATTCCCCGAAGTTTTGCGGCGCGCACGCGGATCTGCTCCGGCGCAAATCGAGTTGCCGTTTGCAACGAAGCACTCGGTACTAGCTGTGGGCGCTCATTTGAAAAACACTTTCTGTCTGGCGAAAAAATCTTCTTGCAGAATCAGTCAGCATCTGGGAGACATTGATACGATTGAGCGTTTGGAAAATTACGAAAAAACGCTGCGCCTGTATGAGCATCTATTTGATGTTCAGCCTGGAGCGATTGTTCACGACATTCATCCGAATTATCAAACGACGATTCTTGCTGAATCACTTGCACGAGGGCGCAATCTGCCTTTGATTGGAGTTCAACATCATCATGCTCATGCCGTGAGCGTAATGGCTGAGCACAAGGTTGCCAATGCACTGGCGGTTGTCTTTGACGGAATTGGCATGGGAACCGACGAAAACTTTTGGGGCGGCGAATTTTTGCTTGCCGAGTATGACAAATTTCGACGTCTGGCCCATTTCGAAAATGTTCCAATGCCTGGAGGTGAGACGGCGATCAAGAATCCGTGGCGCATGGCGCTCGGATTTATCGAGCAGGGCGGTTTGAACACCGTGGAATCCGATTTCACGCCTTTCGTCGACAAATTGCGTGAGATATACGGTGGCAGAGAAGTCTCTGCCGTGATATCGCAAATTGAGAAGAAACTCAATGCTCCCCTCACTTCCAGTTGCGGTCGCTTATTCGATGCTGCTGCCGCGCTGATTGCGCCCGACCTGCGTGTGACCTATGAAGGGCAGGCCGCCATGCAGTTGGAAGCGTTGGCTCGGCGTTGCGATTGTTCGCAACATAGAGTCTTTGAGTACGATCTGCAGGACGGTGAGTCATTTACTATCAGAACAGTCCCTATCTTGATTTCATTGCAAAAAGCCTTGAGGAATGGTTTGCCGCAGGAGTGTGCAGCACGAGCTTTTCACGAAACTATTGTCAGAATTGTCCTTGACACTCTCAGTAAGTTGCGCGTGAAAACAAAATTGTCTACAGTTTGCTTTTCTGGAGGTGTTTTCCAAAACACCCTGCTTTCTTCATCATTGCGAGAGTTGTTGCTGCGCGATGATTTCGAGCCGTTGTTTCCACAGCAATTGCCTGTTAACGATGGAGGTTTGTCATACGGGCAAGCGGTTATCGGCTTGTCCCAACTTGAAAACGGACCGGCAAAGACAGATGGGGAAGTGCAGTAATGTGTCTGGCAATACCTGGAATTGTTGAAGCAATTTTCGACAAGGACGGACTGAAAATGTCCAAAGTCAATTTCGGTGGTATCAAAAGATCCGCTTGCTTGGAATATACGCCTGAAGCTAAGGTTGGTGATTATGTGCTCGTGCATGTGGGTTTTGCACTGAGCGTGATCGATGAGCAAGAAGCGCTGCGGACTCTCGCGGCGATAGGCGCCTCGGAAGTCCAGGCAGAACTTGTGGCAATAGCGGAAGTTAGTGCAGGAGAGTAATCCAATGCGCTTTGTTGATGAATTTAGAGATGAGAAGCAGGCGGCATTACTTGCCGAACAGATTCGCGTGGCTACGACTCAACCCTGGCGAATCATGGAAGTATGCGGCGGTCAGACACATACGATCATGCAGTATGGATTGCCTGATCTGCTTCCAAAAGAGATTGAACTTCTGCATGGTCCGGGTTGTCCCGTTTGCGTAACGGGATTGGAATTGATTGATAAGGCGATTCAAATTGCTGCAATTGATAACGTGATTTTTTGCTCTTATGGTGACATGTTGCGAGTGCCCGGCAGCAAGGGCGATCTCTTCGACGTGAAAGCGGCTGGCGGCGATGTTCGAATTGTCTACTCGCCGCTTGATTGTTTGAGAATTGCTCGGGAAAATAGTGACAAGCGAGTGGTGTTTTTGGCAATCGGTTTTGAAACTACGGCACCTGCAAATGCCATGGCCGTGAAACAAGCCAGAAGGATGAAACTGGATAATTTCTTCCTGCTCTGCTCCCACGTGACGGTTCCACCAGTGATTCGCGGACTGATGGAATTTCCAGACAATCTTGTACAGGGCTTTCTTGGACCCGGTCACGTTTGTTCCGTCATGGGATGGAAACAGTATGAAGAACTCTGCGACAAGTACAAAATTCCTATTGTCATAACTGGATTCGAGCCAATTGATATTTTGGAGGGGATCTTGCGTGTCGTGAAGCAATTGGAAGCCGGCCAGTCGCACGTCGAAAATCAATATTCCAGGGCTGTCACAAAAGAAGGCAATAGCGGCGCTCAGGCAATACTGGATGAAGTTTTTGTCGTGTGCGACCAAAATTGGCGCGGACTTGGAATGATTCCCAAGAGTGGTTACAAGTTGAACATTGACTATGCCAGCCATGACGCCGAAATTGCATTTGCAATTGATGATAAACCCATATGCGAGTCGGGTTTGTGCATAAGCGGTGAGATTCTTAAGGGCGTGAAAAAGCCGAAGGATTGCCCTGCTTTCGGAAGGGAATGCACGCCAGAGCATCCCCTGGGTGCAACAATGGTTTCGTCTGAGGGAACTTGTGCCGCTTACTTCCGTTATGGGCGCTTAGACCTGGTCAATTGATTCGCATACATAAGGAACATAAAGTGCAGCCTTCCAATAATAATTTCAACGTCTCCTGCCCCGCTCCGGCGGCAGACCTCGGCCATATAAAGCTGGGTCACGGCAGCGGTGGAAGAATGACCGAGCAATTGATCGAACAGGCCTTTCTTCCGGCATTGTCTAATGCCGTGCTTTTGGAAAAGGAAGATGCGTCGGTTGTACCTCTCATCTCCGAGAGGCTTGCCTTCACTACCGATTCCTATGTCGTAAGCCCAATCATCTTTCCCGGAGGCGACATCGGGTCGCTCTCAGTGCACGGTACGGTCAATGATCTTTGCATGCGCGGTGCCAGACCCCTCTACCTTTCCGCCGCATTCATAATGGAAGAGGGGCTGTGCCGGGCTCGATTGGATACGGTAATAAACTCGATGAAAGGTGCCTGTTTAGAAAGCGGCATACAACTTATTACGGCTGACACCAAGGTGGTGAACAGAGGCTGCGCTGACGAACTCTTCATTACCACCAGCGGAATTGGTGTGATCGAACGAGATAACATTCCGTCTGTTGCAAAAGCGCAAGCTGGCGATGTCGTAATCTGTTCCGGTGACATTGGCCGGCACGGCATGGCAATCATGTCTGCGCGCGAAGGTCTAGAACTGGAGACCACAATTGAAAGCGACAGCGCTCCGCTCAATGTCATGGTAGAAAATCTGAGCAAATTAGGGGCTTCACTGCATGTTTTGCGTGATATCACGCGTGGTGGACTTGCCGGCGTGCTCAACGAGATCGCGCAAGCATCCGGTATAGGTATCGAAGTCAATGAATCCGAGATTGCTGTGGACGCGCAAGTAAGAGCGGCATGCGAGATTCTTGGTCTTGATCCGCTTTATGTGGCTTGCGAAGGCAGACTTGTGGCTATAGTGAAACAAGAAGAAGAGAAAATGGCACTGGAAATCTTGAGAGATTCTCCGTATGGCCAAAATGCAAAGACGATCGGTCGAGTGGTCGCAGAGCATCCTGCGCGAGTCGTTTTGCGATCGCGCGTTGGTGGACGCAGAATAGTCGACAAACTCTCCGGCGAGCAGCTGCCGCGAATTTGTTGAATTAAGGCGGTCAGTCAGAATCTGTGCCAGTCATTTCAGGCATCTCGGCCAATGGATAGAGGGTGAAATTGGCAAAATTGTAAATTGGTGCTTGAGCGAGCAATCGATCTAATTCTTCGTTGGTGTCGACGTCATAAATCCAGGCGCCACCGTGTTGACCCACAAGATGGTAGCGTTTTTCAAGCTTGCCTGCATTCTTTAGCTTCTCCGCATACTTGGGCATGGAAAGTACCGACTTAACAGCGTCTGTGCCAAGTTTGCTGGTATCAAGAGTCCATAGCACCAAGAACTTTGACATGACTGCTCCGATTCTCTTATGTCGCTCTATTGACGGCTCAGGCGAAACCGCAAGTTTAAACCCTGAGGGGTTCCCAGTTCAAGCACTGGAAACCCCTCTATTCTAACGGTTCGTAGGGAAAGCGCATGCGCCTCCCCTGCAAGAATTAGTTCAGGCTCTCGAACTTCAGTTGTCTTTCTGCTTCGAGCCAATCTTCGCGATCAAAACCATGTATATATCCACGTTGTTCGAATAGCAGATAGGCGCGTTGAGAAATTTGCTCGAACTGAATTTGCGGTGCTTGAGCAACTTTCTTCTCTGATTTTGCAGGAGTCTTGGTGATTTCTGCTTTTTCTGTCGGCGTGGGTTTTTCTGCTACTGCAGTTTTTGCTGCCGGTGCGGTCTTCGTTGCGGTTTTTGCTGCTGGGGTTTTTGGTGCTGGTTTTTTAGTAGTAGTTGTTGTTTTCACTGTCGGTGCCTTCGCCTTTGTTGATTTGGGTGCGGGTGCCTTTATTGCCGGTTTTTTTGCGGCTGGAACTTTCGCTGCGGGTTTTTTGGGTGCCGGCGCTTTGGCTGCCGGTTTCTTCGCCGCTGGTGTTTTTGCGGCAGGTTTTTTAGCTGCCGGTGCTTTTGCTGCCGGCGCTTTTACTTTTGACGCCTTCGCAGCTGGAACCTTTGCTGCCGGTTTTTTCGCGGCGGGCGTCTTTGAAGCTGGTGCTTTAGCCTTTGCAGGTGATTTCACGGAAGACTTAGATGAAGCCTTTGTCGCGGGCTTCGGATTCTTGGTGGTGGGGGTCTTCGACTTCGCAGAAGTCACCGGCTTTGCCTTTGCGGATGCCGCCTTTTTGGTGCTCGGTTTGACTGCCTTAGCCATAGTCTAGCTCCTATCTCAAATTCAAATTACTTTCCTGCCAAATCATTTCTCTGCGCCGTTTAACAGGCTGCTATCGCATATACTCGCAAGGACGCCCAGGAAATCAAAGGACCATTATGAATTTGGACCCAGGTTTTGTCACGTTATCTAGCAACCAAAGCCTGTGTTAACTTAATGTACATTTGTGAACCGAACTCGCCAAACCAAGACTGGGGCTGCGTTTGGGCGATTTTCATTCAACTAGCGGATCGA
>JAYRNY010000652.1:0-3948 GCA_041911975.1 bacterium
GCGCGATGGCTTCGGTGGCTGGAATGCGTTGATCGTGGCAGTAGGTGAAGGCCATGATGGCGCGCTCCAGAGGAAGCGCTCCTTCTTGCACCAATGAAACGAGGCTTTCCGATGCTTGCACGGCTTCAAGTTCCATAATTCCAGAGTCGGCAAGAATGTCACGAAGCAGGTAAGAATCAGTCACCGCCGTCTTGATCGCTTTGCGCATCAAATCTGCATCTTCATAGTCGCTGATGCCGGCATTTTCCATTACGCGGTCGAGCAAGTCACCATTTGTAATGCAACTTTCGATAAGCTCCGTCAAGCGACGGCGTGTCATGAAGCCGGCCACTTTGAGAAATTCGAAGAGAGTCAGTTTCTTATCGAGCGGCTCGCTCGTCTGGCCAAAACGTCCCCAGGACAGATCGAAGCTGACGCCTGTCGTGTACATATCTTTGACCACGCTGACAGCGCGCTCGAGATCGATCTCGCCAGACCAGAGTTTTTGCTGCAGCTTCAACGCGCCAAGCAACATCTCAGGTGAGATCCAATCGAGCTCTGTGAGAATTTCACCCAGCATCTTGTTGTTCGCCCAGGACATTTCCAGCGCGGCATCAACGTCGGAAGTGGATAGAACTTCAGCGGCAACAAAAAGTTCGCCCAATTTGATCTTGTATGTTTTGTCCTTGTCTTTGCTCTTCAAACCTTGCATGCGCATGCGATCCATGCGGAATGTCATCAGACCTTCACTGCGCGAAACCTGTCCTTTGCGAATTTCATCTTGAATCTGCAAAGCACGTGCGGCGAGCGGTTCCGTAATCAAACCGAAAAGCACAAGCACGCGACCGAGCGGCAAGCCCGTGGCACCGCCCATCTTCAATGCTCTTTCCAATTGCTCGTGAGAAATTTGTCCGCAGTCGACCAGCAACTCGCCCAGACGGTTAGTCGGGCGCTGCGGTTGGTGCAAACCTTGCTCATGCAAAACATCAATGAGCGGCTTATTAGTCTTGCGCGCTTGCTCAACACACTCAAGTGCCTGCTCACGCGTTAAAACTCGATCTTTCACCAGAGACTGTACTTCGACTACGGCTCGCAGCGCTTCTTCGGAGAGGCGATTGGCCATGACCAATACACGCCCAACCGGCATCTGTGTCTGAGAGGCAATCGTGAGCGCCTCCTGCAAATCAGAGGCACGAACGAGGCCACTGAGAGCAAGAAGGCTACCGATACGCAAGTCGGCAGATTCTTCCGGCGGCGACGCCTGAGTCATTTGACGACACATTCCTCGAGCGAAGGGACGTGAATTCACAATAGCACACGAGGAACAGGGCTGAAAGGATTTCTGACCCAGCTGTTGCGCCTCGTTACCCTTGCCCCTAAAGCCTTTGCAGCTCAGGAGGGTTAATCCGAGCGATGAGCGGCGGCTCCTCCTGCTCTTCCGGCGCGGCCACGTTCAATGACAAAGCTCCTAACCCTTGCACAGTCTCTGTTTCCAGCCTCGTCACCTTCTCACTTATAGTCGCTGCCGCCGAAATTATCCGCCCCTTAAAGCCAGGTTCGTCTCCCAGCCGGTGGACAATTAAGCCAACCGCCGGATGCTCCGAAATGACCTTGGCATACAAGACGCCGCCCGAACGCTTCCACTTGGTCTCTAAAACTGCTGTATGGCAACCACAACCAAGTTTTTCGAAGTACGCCCGCGAGCATGCCAAGGAGATTCCGTCTTCGCTCGGATTGTTCTGAGCCGAAGCCTTATCGCCGTCACCCAAAAGACTCTTCAAATTTCGCCGCGCCGCAGCAGCCGGATTATTGCTGAATGCACGAAGCCGTCCACGGCAATAAGTGACCAGTTCGTTTTTCGGCTCCTGACGAGCCAAATCCTCAATTACTTGCTCCGCTTGCTTATGTTTACCTTGCAGTGCATAGACACCCGCATGCGCAAATCGGTATTGCCAGGCTTTCACATGAATTTCTTCCGCAAAACTAAGCGCTCTATCCGCCAATTCCAGCCAGGCTTGTGCATTCTTTTCATCGCCGGCCGCTTTCGCCTTGGAAAAATTGTGCGTGTAAATGCCGGCCAGCTGGGCATACAAGTCGCCGTCATTGCGCACCGCTTTCATTGCCTGCGTGAGAATCAGTTCCTCAAGCCAGATTCCGCCTTTTTCATCAGCAAGCTTAGCAGCGATCAGATACAATCGCCTGTCCTTCGGCGCGCGCTGCAGTACTTTGTTTTGAATCGATTGTGCGATCCTTTTGTCACCATCTTTCGCCGCCGCCAGATACAAAAGGTTCTCAGCCTGCGGATTTCCACTGGCAGCAAGTTCTTTCAGTAACTCTTTGGCTCGCCCTGGCTGATTTATTTTTATGGCTGTGTCAGCCACTTCCGGCAGCACTTGAGAAAAACGTTTTGCATTGGCGACAAAGTAATCCAGCTGATTGACAGCATCTTGCGAACGCCCCGCCAGTGAAAGCGACTGCAAAAGTCCAAAGCGTGTCTGCGCTTCTTGCTGAACGTCTTTTGGGTAGATCTTCAAAACTTTTTCGTACTCAACAATGGCGCCTTTGGGATCCCCCATCGCTTGCAGCATCACCGCGTAGTTGAAATGGCATTTGACATTGTCCGGCGCCAACTTAATTGCCTCGCGGCACTCCTGCTGAGCACGATCGACAAATCCTGCCACCCACAACAAACGAGCCAGTTCACCACGATAGAAGAAATTATCAGGCGACTGCCGAGCGGCTTGAATCTCTGCCTCCAGAGCTCCACGCACATTGCCGCTTTTTTCCAACTTCATGGCGTTGGCATGCATCTTTGCGGATAACGGATTTTCAGCCGCACACATGGCTGCCGGTGAAAAGATGAAAGACAGGCCCATTGCCCCCGCAATGAACGCCAGAAAAACACGCCCGTGCACAGCGCTGATAAGGGTAAAATGGGCGTGCTTGAGTAAGAAACTTGATGACATTAACAAATAGAATCGCAGATTTAGCGCAACTATATCAAGAAGCCGGGCGCTTTGATGACGCAAGCGCGCTCAGAGATTACATTACACGACATGGCGTGCCGGCGGAATCTTCAAGCAAAGAGAACGAGTTACCTGGCGCTGAAGAACCAGCCGCATTCGAATCTCTTGCAGCGGTTCAACCAACGAAAGCGCGAATTGTTCAAAGCATAGCGATTGCCGCGTACATTTTTTCATTGTGCCTGATGCTCCTTCCGGCCTGGGAGCCTCGTAATCTTTTAATCCAACCTGTGCAGCCCTTTTTGGGCGCATTCGGGTTGTGGCAGGCGTGGAATGTCTTTTCGCCTGAAATTCGCAAGGAAAACTATCACCTGTTCGCCATCATCGATTACAAGGATGGAAGCATGGCATTCTGGGAGTTTCCCAGACAAGAGTTCACAACCGGTATCGATCAACTGCGCGCACACAGATTTCGCAAATGGGCGCAAGATCGAGTCAAGAACAATACATTCGGGCTTGTCATGCCAGACACGGCGCGCTATCTGGCGCGCATACACAACACGCCGACCAACCGGCCGGTATCAGTGACAATTTCAATGCTGTCTGCGAATATACCGGAACCCAAAAGTGGCAACCAAGATCCGCTCCCACCACACGTAAAAAAGACCACTCTTTTCACATACAAAGTGACGGAGGGCGACTTGAAATGAGCTTAAAGCTCCTGTGGCAAGAATGGCTCAGGTTCTGGTTCAAACCTGTTTCACCCGTGCCCATGGCGCTGTATCGCATCGTCTTTGGTCTCATCGTTTTATGGTTCGGTTTCCTCCTTGCTCCGGATTTATTGTTCTGGTTCGGCACCGAGGGTCCGGTACCAAATATAGTATCGAGAGAGTGGCCCAGCGAAATTCTGCTGGACCCTTTGATAATTTTTCCAATGTCAAACGCGACCATCCAAACAGCGTTTGCAATCCTCATGGTGTCCGCCGTATACCTCACCATTGGTTTA
>JAYRNY010000653.1:0-2726 GCA_041911975.1 bacterium
CGGCGTGAGATACCCTAACGCTGAATGTGAGCGTTTTTTGTTGTAAAAAACCTCGATGTACTCAAAGATTGCGATGGTTGCCCTGATTCGGGAATCGAATTTTTCTCGATAAATCAGCTCCTCTTTCAGGGTTCCGATTGTCGTTTATTGGGACCGAGGAAGGCAGTATGCGAGCGCTCTCTTCAGGGGAGAGCTGGAGCGGCTTGGCTGCTTGCAGAGCATGAGCAGAAGAGGCAATTGCTGGGACAAGTGACGGAAAGCTTTTTCGGAACACTGAAAAAAGGGTTGATATATCAAGAAACATTTGATTCTCGAATCCGGGCAACCATCGCCATCTTCGAGTACATCGAAGTTTTTTACAACAAAAAGCGCTCCCATTCAGCGTTAGGGTATCTCACGCCGGAGGAAAAAGGTCTTAAAGGTGAGAAAGCGGCCTAGAGCACCTGGCCCCAGACCGCTGTCTACCAAATGGGGGGAACCCCAAAGAGGGGGACAGAGGGTGCATTTTCTGCGCCGGGAGCGTAGGCGCGTCTAAGTGAAAATCACCGAGACACGCCGACGCTCCGGGCAGAAAGACAGTGTTACTTGCAGGTCCGGGTGACCGGCTGCATTGCCGCACCGTCATCGAGATGCTTCATCAGATAAGCAATCGCTTCGGCTGTGGCCGGAGTGTAATTGGGCAGTCGCTTGACGATGCCGCATTGCGGCACGGCAACAAGCGCGAAAGGCAGAAGCTCTTTCGGAATGCCCCATTCCTCCGGCGTACCCGTCTGAATCTTCACGTTCGGGTAATCGCTTTGAGCGTAGATGAGCTGTTGAATCATGTACCCGCACGACGTCGAGCACTGATTTTGATCGATCACGAAGACCACCGTCGTTTTGCCGGATTTGTTCACGGCATCTTGAAACGCTTGTGGTGCGTCGCTTTGCCAGTTCGAGTGTTCCTAGACCTGGGCTGCTGTCGCCTGCATGCCGGAAAGTCCGAGCAGGCAAGCGGCAATGAGAGAAACCAGAGCCTTATTTTTCATAGCTTTGTTCTCGATTTTGAATAGGTGCCGAAGCTGGCGTTAGCGCAATTTTTCCAAACTGCGCGTCACCTCTTCGACGGTTTGAGTTTTCCAGGCGACCATGTGCTCTTCGCTGCCGACATCGGCGGCTTTGAGCAGCTCGAGACCTTCTTCCACGATCTGGGCGCCCTTCGGGTTGCCTACCAGCGCCAGTGATTCGCCGAAATTCAGCTGCCCCAGCGCATAGAGATAGTGGGTGGGTGAATACTTCCTTTTGCAGATGGCGAATTCGGCGCGCGAATGCCGGAGAGCCGCCTTGCTGTGACCCTTCTTCTCGGCGATCGAGGCGCGGATCCGATGGTAGGTCAGATGGGCATTGGTGTCCTTCAACCCGCTCATGGCGAGCAGTTTGCTGGCTGCGGACAGGTGGACCTCGACGGCGTCGAGTTTATCCTTGCGCAGCCACATGAGGGCCAGATTGGCGATGTTTTCCGCCTGAGCGGCGAGCAACTGCTCATCGCTCATTGCGTGAGCGCAACCGCGTCCGTCTTTGTGTTCAGTGTCGGACATGCTTTTCACTCCTGTACTGCATACCGTGCAGAAATCGGTAAGCGCACGTGGCTGTGCGCTTCTCACTTACGAAAGGCGATGCTGCTTCGATTACTTGAAGAAGTGGATGATGCCGCTGTAGCGGTGCGCCGTCTCAGGGTGATTGGCGCTAGGCCGACGAACCGTCAGAGTCGGATGACTACGACCCCTTTGCGTCGACCGCTGCGGTCGTCATATTGCAGGTATTCCAGCAAACCCGGGCCACCGAAGGCATCGCGATACCACGGCGACAGAGAGCCGCCGTGAGATGCATCAAGCTTGGCGGGTGCATCAGGTGTTTCAGCCAGCAATGCGGGCTCAAGGCATTTGAGCGCCTGAATATCCACGCCTTCTGCTTGCCAGACACCTTCAAAATCACCAGGCTTTGCTTTTGCGGTGACGAAGCTACCGCCGACAATCACTTGACGACAACCGCATCTACTCAGCATTTTGAGCAAGCGGACGAGTCCATCTGCAAGGTCTTTCCTGCGGTCTCCTTTACCGAAGCGGCCGATGAAACCCGCAACATCAGTGAGATAGAGCCCGGGAGGCAAGAATCCCTCCACGGTGAACTCTGGAAGACCAGACTGCACGCCCCGTGCTTTTGCAGCCTCAGCAATCAATTGATAAACCGGGCTGAGAGTAGCGCTGTCACTGAGTCGCATGCGGCGAGTCTTGCCTCGATTTATGAACCTGATTGCCTCGGCAAACATAGTCAGGCCACTTTCGCCGGTTGTTCGGCATTACAGAAGACCAGCTTGCCGTCTTCGCCGAGCTCGATGAAGTCATGGTCCCTGGAGACCATCTCGTACTTCTGCCTTGTCACATGACGGCGCCAGCCGGTCGACATAGGCTTCGGCTCCGAGCGTGTCTTGCGAACCCGGACAAGGCAGCCCGGTGCCAGGCGCGCCAGCACGCCTTCGTGGCAGTGGTGGCCGGCGTAGATGATGTAATTGGTGTAGTCGTCGGACTTGACGATCGCGCCTTCCGTCGGGCCGGTCATCTGGCTCTTCATGTGGACGTTCATTTCGGACTGGTGGTAGGCGACCAGCACCGTGTCCTGACCTTCGACGGCCGGAATCAGCACCAACTGCCCGCCGTCTTCGAAGCGGACATCGCAGTTGAGCACGC
>JAYRNY010000654.1:0-3061 GCA_041911975.1 bacterium
ACCGGCAAATTCACGTTCATCGAGGTCTGCACTCTGACATAAGGAGTTACAGGCGGAGGTGGCATGGTGCCGCCGTTTGATGCGCCATAATCCTGCCAGACAAATCCACTTCCTACGAAGGTAGGATTGCCTATATAAGGTCTTGCAACAGAGTGTAGTTGCAATTCTCTTGTTGCCGCATTTTGCGCGGCAGTCTTGTAGGCGGCCACCGTGTTGGTCGTCGACTGCGCCTGCGCAGCCGCTCTGCAAGCGTCGCGGCATGCGATGTCGTTGAGCATGAATGCCTGCATCCACACGTAAGCGTCTATGGCCATGAACACAATCACTGCCATCGCCACTGATGCGATGCCTACTTCGATGAAGGAGCTTCCCTCCTCATCACGCTGTCGTTTCTGCACATGTTTAATCAGCCGCATGATCTTTTCCTATCTTGGAGTCTGCGATTTAGTATGGTCTTTAGAAACTTTTGGTTATTTATTGAGGCCGTCCGGTCTTTCACTCATTGATGCGCTGACCATGCGAACCGGGAATGATTTCGTCAGTCCGGGAATCCCGCCTGCGTTTTTGAACCAGCCAGTACCTCCTTCGAATAATGGTCTCACGTTGGCATCAACTTGCACTCTGATGTTGTACACATTAGTGGCAGGCGTTATTGGAGTGCCGGCCGGAATTGGAGTAGAGGGTCCATAACTGGTGGTCGCACCAGTACTGATATTGATTACATCAGCATAAGTATTGCAAGCTACAAGTTGAAGCCCGTTGGCCCCTGCAGCATTCGAAAAGAGGTTTATAACCTGAGCAGCTCTATTCTTTGCAGACAACTGCAAAGCGCTCTGATCGGCTATAAATTGAGTGCTCTTGGCTGCTTCCCGAGCAGCCTGGCGCACTGCGTAGAACATGATTGCATAGCGAATGCCCAAACTGGCTAATGTCGCCATTGGCAATACCATGATCAACAGGACCATGAATAAAGCCGGACCGAGTTCGGCAATTGAATGCCCTTTACTGCGTCTATATTTCTTTCTGCACATTTATCGATCTGCTCTCCGTGTTCGAACTGCAAACGCGCGTTATCCAGCTATATACCCGTAACTATGCCATTTCTATTGACCTGGTAATTGCGGGATCGGGCTTCAGTGGGGGTTTCCAAACTTCGCCCGATAGTTCTCTTCGATATCACCCAAAAGGGAGATTTCAGTTGCGAACATTACCAACATAAGGGCGGGCAAACGATCTCGTCAAGAGCCCACAGGCTGAGGGCTCGGTGGTTTGCTGAAATATGGCGAGGCTGAAAACACTTGCTGGTAAAGAGATTTGGGGATCGCCTCATTTTTGCGGCAAAAACCACACGTAAACCACACGTATAACTAATCTCTTGATGCCCCAAAACGCCCAGCCTGTGGCAAATTCAGTGCATCAAGATGAGGGCGTTTTTGCACACGTTCACTTCATTTTCGGCCTCATTTGGGTCACTCGCTCAATCGGGTGACCACGTTTGATATATAAGGTAGGAAAAACCGCTCGGGCAAATTTCGCCTCCCGGGTCGGCCAAACAATGTGTTTAATAATGTGTACAAACCGAATACTAAAGGTTTTGTGTAGATGCCAAGCTCCTGCGATTCTTAAATAACGGGCGAAACTGGCAACCAGTCGGCGATTTGCTAAATTAATTCAAGCGAGCTTTTGACCCGGATCGCTCAATATCGGCTCTATATCTCACTGCTAATCATTATTGTGAAATAAATTTTTAGAATCACATCGGCTACTATTAGTAAAATGTGTGGTTCGTCCGCTGGATCGGTCACTCTGTGACGCATTCCAATATAAGTCGGCGTTAATAAATGCCTCTTGCGTGGGAATGCCAGTCGGGAAAGCTGCTGTGTCTGACTTTCTATAAGTAGGTATGCGGCTTTTGGACTGTCAAAGAGTGAGCCGTCTCGGCAGACTGTCGCTCTGGCTTGGCCGCCTTCGGTTTCCCTTATACAGGTCGACCGTGAGGACCTCGAAAAGGGTCCTGAGCAAGCGTCCGGCAGGAGATAGAGCCTCAAATGCAGGCTAAAGCAAACCTAGACGAAATCTAAGGGGTAATTGAGCTAATGGCACAGGCCAAAAAACAAAAGACAGACGCTTCCGGAGCCTCCAAGGTTCAGAGAATCCGCATTCGCCTGAAATCCTACGACCATAGGCTGCTCGATAAGTCTTCCGATCAGATTGTCGAGACGGCAAAACGCACCGGTGCAACCATCATCGGTCCAGTGCCGCTGCCGACCAGAAAGCGCATTTATTGCGTATTGCGCTCTCCCCACGTCGACAAAAAATCACGCGAACATTTTGAAGTCCGCATTCACAAGCGGCTCATCGATATAAACGATCCCACCCCTACCACAGCCGATGCTCTGATGAGACTCGACCTGCCGGCAGGGGTTGATATTGAAGTCAAACTTTAAGTCTTAAAGGAAGAAAGTAATGGCCGGACAAACAATAGGCTTATTGGGCAAGAAAGTCGGCATGACTCAAGTCTTCGATGACAAAGGTCTGTCGGTTCCAGTCACCGTAGTCAAATTGGGCGCCAACGTGGTCACCGCCAAGCGCACCAAAGAGAAGAACGGTTATGAAGCCGTGCAAGTAGGCGGCTTTGACGCCAATCCGAAGCGCATGAGCAAGCCGGCTGCCGGCGTGTTCAAGAAAGACAACCTGCCGCTTCTGAAGCCCCTCAAAGAATTCAGAGTGCCCGATGCCTCCGGCTACAACGTCGGCGACAAGCTCAACGCCGCTGAAATTCTGCCGGAAGGAACCAAGATTGATGTGCGCGGCACCTCAATCGGTAAAGGATTCCAGGGCACCATCAAGAAATTCAATCATGGTCGCGGACCAATGAGCCACGGCTCTAAGTTCCACCGCTCGATGGGTTCCATCGGTGCCGGTACGACTCCCGGTCGCGTCTTCCGCGGACTTTCAATGCCCGGTCAAATGGGCAATATCACCGTCACCGTGCGCCGCCTCACCGTGGTTCGCGTGGACGCAGAAAAGTCTATTTTGCTTGTTAAAGGCGCTGTTCCCG
>JAYRNY010000655.1:0-5307 GCA_041911975.1 bacterium
TAAAGCATGGACCTCTGCGCCTCGAGGCCGTTTTGAACATCGCCATTCAAATCGCCGAGGGCTTGCAACATGCGCATGAGCACGGTGTTTTGCATAGAGATTTGAAACCCAGCAACATCATGGTCACCGATGCCGACTGCGCATTTCCGGAAGCCAGAATCGTCGATTTCGGCATAGCCAAAATCATGGAGTCCAATTCCACTCGGGTGACGCAGACGGGCGAGTTAATCGGCACTCCGCAGTACATGAGCCCTGAGCAATGCCGCGGCGGCGAGCTGGACGCCCGCTCCGATGTCTATGCCCTGGGCTGCGTGATGTTCGAGGCAATTACAGGGAAGCCGCCTTTTGCGGGCGAATCGATAGTTTCCGTTATCGTCGATCAGATCTCGAGACCGGCGCGCACTTTGTCTGAAGTCCGCCCCGACATGACGTTCGCGCAAGAGGTTGAAGACCTGCTGGCTAAGGCGCTTGCCAAAGAGCCGCACGATCGTTTTCAGTCAATGAACGCTCTTTTGGAAGAAACGATCAGAGTGCAAAAGCTGGTCGCGCAGGCAGAAAGCAGAAAGCAGTCGCGGTCTCGTTTTCTCAAACTCAACAGAGAGCAAAGACATCTCTTGATTCTCTCTATTGCTGCCTTTTTCTCATTGCTCAGCGCGGTCTCCATCGCCCTTTACTTCGTCAAGATTACATATGTTCGAGCGGAGGAGCGAGCCGATTCCAAAGTGCCGGACGGAAAACCGATCTCGGCAAGACCCCAGCAATTTATCGAGCAAGTGCAGGAGGAGAGAAACAAAGAACGGCGAGCGATGATCGGTTATTTAGATCCGGAAAAAATGGATCGTGCCTTTGCGGAGCGTTTTCTGCGTGAGGATTTCGGCTTGAAAAAATTCGATGCCGAAGATTCCAAATTTGACGATCAATCGCTGGTTCATCTGTCGATCCAGAGAAGCCTTACGGATTTGAATCTGAAGGGCACTAAAGTGACGGACTCGGGCATGACCTATCTGTCCCTTTTGCCTCTTCTCAGCGATTTGAACCTGGATGAGACACAGGTTGGCGACAAAGGCTTGAAGTATGTCGGGCAATTGCCTTCTCTCAACTACCTGGGGCTTCGGGACTGCAAAGTAACGGATAAGGGCATCGCTTACTTGAACGGGCGCAACTTGTACAGACTATTGCTCGATTCCACACAAGTCAGTGACAAGGGGCTTTTGGCAATCTCCGGCATGAGAAACATGCAGAATTTGACCTTGAACCACTGCAAGCATGTGACTTCAGCCGGCGCGGTCACCATAGCCAAATTGAAGAGTATTGATTGGCTCGGGCTGGAAGAAACGAGTATTGGGGATGCCGGATGCGAGGCTATATCGAGATTGCCTTTGTTGGAGCAATTAGAATTCGGCAATAATAAGATCACCGCCATTGGTATCAGATCGCTCTCACGCCTTCCCAAGCTGAAAAAATTGAATCTTCACAGTTGTAATTTGACGAATGACAGTCTTGCTTACTTCAGCCGCTTTCCAAAACTGCACAAACTGGTGCTTAGCTGGAATGGCTTTGATGATGCTGGTCTAGCCATCCTCGCGCAATCTCAGCCGAAAATCAAGGAGCTGGAAATGCGAGGCTGTTGGGCGATTACCGATGCCGGTCTTGCTAATCTTTATGGACTAAAAAGCTTGACTGAACTGGATCTGCGTGGTTGCAACAGTGTTTCGAAAGAAGCCATTCAGGCTTTGAAAAAGGCACGCCCGAAGTTAAAGGTAATTCGCGAAGAAAAAGAAGAGTAACGATCCGCCTGTGATCCCCTACAAGTCAAGCATGTACGATCTTCTGGCTTGGCGTGCAAGGAGAGTAATTCAACCATGACTATTATTACAGGGCTTTCCGGAAACGAATTGTATTGTCTCAAGCAGAAAGGCTACGAGCCGGGCAATCTTGTCATTGGAAACAGTGTGTTCGCGCTTGGTTTCGTTGGCGGCGTCGCCTCCGGGTTGAAAACACTGGGCGGCGGCGAAGTGCACCAGCTCACCGATATCATCAAAGAAGGGCGCGCCCTTTCCTATATGCGCATGGTCGAGGAAGCTCGCCGGCACGGCGGCGACGGTGTTACGGGAGTAACCAGCCAGCTCATTTTTCATGACTCGAATATCGAATATCTGTCCATCGGGTCGACCATTCATCGCGCCGGCGGCGGCGGACCGGGCGACCATGTGGAAAGCGATCATGTTTTTTCCACTTCCGCAAATGGGCAGGAACTTTATTGCCAGCTCGATTGCGGATTCGAGCCTGTTCAATTCGTCTTTGGCAATGTCGCCTATTCCATTGGTGTGGGCGGCGGCATCATGGGCTCTTTGCGCAGTTTGAAATCAGGCGAGGTGATCGAGTATTCGAATATGCTCAATAAAACGCGCCACCTGGCTCTGGAGCGTATTTCCGCTGAAGCACGTGAAGCCGGCGCTAATGCTGTTCTTGGTATTCAAACCGTAATCTCTCCTTTGATCGGCGTGCAAGAAATGCTGATGACTGGCACGGCTTCCTACAACCCGGTTTTGCCTGCGCAGTATAAGGACGCGCCTGTGACGAGCGACCTGACCAATGAAGAGATGTGGAATGTCGTGCATGCCGGTTTCTATCCGATTAAACTCGTGCTTGGAGTTTCCGTATTCTCAGTGGGCTTTGCAGGCGGCTTCAAGGCCATGATGAAGAGCTTCGTGCGCGGGGAAATCAAAGAACTGACTTACATGATCTACCAGGCTCGCATACGCGCCCTGGCGATGATACAGGAAGACGCTCAATCCTGCGGCGCCGATGATGTCGTTGGCGTGAAGACTTATGTTTATGACTTTGGTGGAGGGGTGGTCGAACTCCTGGCCATCGGCACGGCGATAAAACGTTTCCCCAATATCGCGCCTTTGAGCGGTCAGCTCATTCCGCAGGCGATCATCAAAGACGTGGAAACTTTCACCAACAAGACTCCATTGATGGCAGCAATGGCGCAGGCTCTGTCGGCTGATTAGAAGCATTGTTGTTCGGCAGGTATCTATGATGGTGCGTAGTAGAAAGGGGCTGAAAGGGAGAAGTCCAGATTGAGCCTTTGATATGCACGTTTTGAAACGGCACAGCAATGGCGTCAATCAAGACTCTCCCCGAGGTCAGCCCGTTGGAAGGGCCTGCTTACTTCTTCGTCTGCTCGTCACGAAAAGCAGTGAGCTTTTCTTTGGCGGCATTGATCGTCTTTTCAGACTTGGCGTAGCAGAAGCGAATGTGATTCGTCTGAGCCTCCGGACGGAAGAAGCAGTAACCCGCCACCGTCGCCAGCTTGTGGCTGTAGAGCAGGTGCTCCCACAGCTTGCGGTCGTTTTCGAATCCGAGTTTGCTGGGGTCTGTGAACAGGTAGTAAGTGCCCTCCGGCTTTTGAGCGAACTCGAAGCCGGCTTCCTTGGCCACATCGCAGATCTGGTCGCGCATGGCTTGATATTTCGCCACCATCTCCGCATAGAACTCATCGGGCATGTTGAGCGCGGTGATGCCGGCAATCTGCATCGGCGACGGTGCGGCCAAGGTCAGGTAGTCGTGGACCCGGCGAAGCGCGCGTGTATATTTCTCAGGCGCCACAGCATAACCGAGACGCCAGCCGGTAATGCTGAAGGTTTTCGACAAGCCGGAGATGGTGATGGTGCGCTCGCGCATGCCGGGCAAGGTAGCCATGCTGATGTGCTTGCGACCGTCGTAGATCATATACTCGTAGATCTCGTCGGTAATCGCCAGCACGTCCCACTTCTTGCACAGGTCGGCGATGAAGGAGAGCTCCTCCATCGTGAAAACGCGACCGGTGGGATTGTGGGGAGTGTTGATCAAAATCACTCGCGTGCGCTTATTGAAAGCGGCGGCAAGCTCTTTTCGATCGAACGTCCAGGTGGGGCTGTGCAGTTTGACATAGCGCGGAGTGCCACCACAAATTGCCACGTTGGGGTGGTAATTCTCGTAGAACGGCTCGAAGATGATCACTTCGTCGCCCGGGTTGACGGTGGCGAGAAGCGAGGCATTCAGGGCTTCGGAGGCGCCTACGGTGACGGTGATTTCCGTCTCCGGATTGGCGTCTATGCCGTTGTAATGCTTCATCTTGCGCGCAATCGCTTCACGCAATTGCGGGTAGCCCCAGGTGTTGCTGTACTGATTCCAGTCAGCATTCACCGCGGCTATGGCTGCGTCTTTGAGAATCTGGGGGGCTGGATACTCGGGCAGACCCTGTCCGAGGTTGGTGATGCCGGGAAGTTGAGACACGAGCCTGGCGGCGTCGCGAATGTTTGACTCCCGGATGATCAAGGCACGATCGGAAATGGGTGAGCGTTGACGAGGCTTGCCTGTGATGCACTGGGCAAGCGAGTTCAAGCGCGCACGCAGATATTGGAGTGAGAACATACCTCTGCCTCCTGATGCTTTTGGGGAGACGTTCATTTGTATTTGGAAACGCGCTCTCACAACCTCCGAACGGAGGTGTGCGCGGCGTCTGGAAAGCTTTAGCGATGCAAGTGCGTGGGTGTTTTGTTTGCGAAAAAACAAAAGAGAATTGAAGGTGCTAAACACTAACAACCGCTGAGTGCTGCTGTTTCTCCGCGCCCGTTATAAAGGCGCTAATTTAGGCCTTTACAAACAGCAGAGGGCTTCGAGCACGACTTTTCACCGGCCAATTGCATTTGTCGAGGATCGCTGGTGAAAGCTTCGCTATAGGCAAAACTCGCTTGACATCACGGGTTTCAACAGGAGGGTTTTTGATCTCTTTGCATCTCGGTTTGAGCTAAAACTGCGCATGGTTGTGTTGCGTTGTCATGCGGTTTGCGCTTAATACTTGCTATAGCTCTCATCTCTGTCTCCAATATCTTCAACTCAAGTTTATTAGTGCCATTTAGCCGCTTCTTCAGCACTTTTCAATTGTTTTGACGGGCGCGCCTGCGTAGTCTCTCAGGGTCACTTCTTATATCTCTTTCTTTCAGTCGAATCAAAAACCCCAGAAAACTCTAAATCTCGTTCTCTGCTCACAAAATCTGCATCAGTGCTTACTCCAATAAGCACCGCAGGTAGTGTCATGGTTCGGGGAGTTTCTCTTCGGGTTCGAATTGGCTGGGGAAGTGTCACGGCCGAACGCCCGTTGGTGCGTTCAAGAACATAACCGAACATCGAGACCCATGTTTCGATGACAACTTGGCTCACTGAGCCACAAACTGGAGATAAAGCAATGTCAGTAAACGCTGAAATTCTCAAGTCTCTCGGATTCACGTTCGTTCGCGAAAGCGGCGGCATCAGCGA
>JAYRNY010000656.1:0-1823 GCA_041911975.1 bacterium
CATTTGGAGTCTCCAGCCACCTCAAGATTAATTCTGAACCGGTCCCAACCCGAGGGATCCTCAATATAGAAGGGAATAAATGAAGAGGAGCAGACCAGGTGCATTAAATGGAAGAAGAGACCCAAGACCTCATTGTTGTTGACGCCGCTGCCGTTAACCTGCCAATCTTAAATCCTGAGCATATCCAGCCACAGGATTATTTGCGCCCGGTGGTCGGCGCCACGATTTACGGTCTGGTCTTTACACTTCCGTGCACTTTGATCGGGATCAGCATGGGACTCGGATACGCCAAGCTCATCAACACCCAACTTGGCGTCGTTGCCATGATTACGGGAATGCTGCTGATTTCCGCGATGATTCATCACTTCATATGGTTGCGCCGTTTGAAAAATCATGGCGCCTCTACATTCGTTGCCTATGAAGACCTGGACATGCCGCTTGAAGAAGCTTTTGAGCTCTGTCTTGCTGCAACAACACAGTTGCCGAAGTCGAAGATTGAAACCTTTGAAGATGCAAAATGCATCCAGCTAAGAGTGAAAGGAAATTTCTGGGTGACAGTGGACCGTATGGTGGACATAAGATTCGAACAGCTCGCGCAAAACAAAACACGCGTCATAGTGGATACGACGGTTAAGTTGACTCCTGCGCGCACTTTCCTCATCAATATGATCTGGGGTCCAAAATGGACACCCATTGTCTTTCGATTGGACGTTCGCAAAAACAAACAAATCCTCACGCAGATTTCCGATTACTTGCACAGAGTTCCGGAATGGAACCACAAGTACATCTATGGAGATTCTTTTGATCCCGAAGGCGCAATTGAGTCGCGCGAATCCTTTGGCGATGAAAAAGTGGCCTGAACCAACTTCGCCGCAAAACTAGCCTGCGACAAGAGTTTTTATCTGCCCATTATTGCCGACGATTACCTGGTTCACGATATCAACGAACAATCCGTGCTCGACAATACCAGGAATAACAGACAATTTCTGCGCCAGGGCGCGCGGATCATCAATCAATCCAAAATCGCAGTCGAGGATCCAGTTGTTTTCATCAGTGTGAAACACTTTTCCTTCTCTCTTTCTGACAAAGCTGGTGGCTCCCATTTCAGAAAGCGTCTTCTGAACCACTGCGCACGAAAATGGAATTATTTCTATGGGCAGGTGGTATTTGCCCAGGCGCTCAACGAGCTTTTTCTCGTCTACAATAATCACTACCTTTTTTGAGGCAAATGCGACGATTTTTTCCCGCAAGAGCGCACCGCCTCCGCCTTTTATCAAACACAGTGATGGTTCGACCTCATCTGCTCCATCTATATCAATATCCAATTGCGGATATTCATCGAGCGAGACAATGGGAATGCCGACGCTCATGGCCAGTTGCGCAGTTGATTCGGAAGTAGGAACACCCTTTATTTTGAGACCTTGTTTGACTCTCTCACCAAGAATTTCAATAGCGAACATGGCAGTTGATCCTGTGCCAAGCCCGAGCACCATACCATCAGACACAATCTCTACAGCGGCGTGAGCAGCCATTCGTTTTTCGTCATCCGGACTCATTTCTTGCCTCTGCTGGTCCCCTGTGGTGGATGTGAAAGCTGGCGCGGCTTAGCTGTAACATTCCAATAACAATGTACCCGATGGATAAGCCCAAAACGGGGTACGGTAAATGATGACCGGGTTTAGATCAGCGAGAGTGACATCGATCTTGGAGCGGTATCTCGTGAAAAACCGTCTTAATTCAAAACGCCGTGCCTGGATCTGTGCCGCTCTAGCATTCAGCCTCGCCTGTTGCGGCAGTCAGATAAAAGTGCTGGCAGAAGCCAA
>JAYRNY010000657.1:0-1866 GCA_041911975.1 bacterium
ATTGAGAGCGGTTTTACTGTAAAACAGGCCCTCGACCTTGTTGCACGAGTGCGAAAGTATAATGACGACATTCCCATCGGTTTGCTCGTCTATTACAACCATATTATGGCGATGGGTGTAGAGGCGTTCTTCTCGCGGGCTGCTGAATGTGGTGTGGATGGCGTACTCGTAGCAGACCTTCCAGCGGAATCCTCCGATGAAGTTGTGTCAATCAGCGCCACGAATAATATCGCCACTATATTCATCGTTTCGCCAATGACACGCGAAGAACGTCTGGCAAAAATCGTTGAGCATGCTCGCGGATTCATTTATCTGGTTTCTCGTTTGGGTGTGACTGGAACCGATGAGCGCGACGCAAGCAGAGACAGCAGGCTGACAGCGCTGATCGCATCCGTCAAGAAAGCAACCGATCTTCCCGTTCTCGCCGGTTTCGGAATATCGACACCGGCCCATGCGGAAAAGATGATGGCGTCCGGCGCCGACGGTGTTATCACCGGTTCGAAGATCATTGATCTGGTCAGCAAAGCAGAACCAGCCAAGATGGAGTCCGAACTGGCTTCTTATTTGAAATCAATGGTGGCGGCTTTGAATTCGGTGAAGGTGTGATTACTCGATGGTACGCCTGGGAGCGCCGGCAGGATGCCGACACTCCGGGAAGAGAGGTAAGTCATGACCATCTCTGCTGTTGGGGCGGCGTGCTTGCCGCCCGTGAAATTGGGCGCATGCAATGCGCCCCTACAAGGCCGGTGCTGAAGACTCGATGACCCCAATTCCCACGAGCGAAAAGATTGCCATCATCGGAGCGGGTCCGGTTGGAATAAGTGCGGCGCGTGCGTTGAAACTCAAGGGAATTGCATACGATCAGTTTGAAGCCGAGTCCGGCGTCGGAGGCAACTGGCGGCACGGGGTCTATCACACTGCGCACATAATTTCGTCGCGAAAAACGACACAGTTCCCTGATTTCCCGATGCCCGATCACTATCCGGATTTTCCGAGCGCGGCCCAAATGCTCGAGTATTTAACCGGCTATGTTTCGCATTACAAACTCGACGAGCATATTGAGTTCAACACAAAAGTGGAGCACGTAAAACCGCTCGCTGACGGGTCATGGGAGATACGTCTCTCGAAAGATAGTGCTCAAACAGGGAGCTTTGAAACGCGAATTTACGACGGTTTGATTGTCTGTAATGGGCACCACTGGGACGCTCGCTGGCCTTCCTACGAAGGCAAATTCGGCGGCGAGATGATTCACTCCAAGGACTACAAAGATCCTGAACAGCTGCGCGGAAAGCGTGTACTCGTCATCGGTGGTGGCAACTCTGCATGCGACATTGCAGCTGAGTCCGCAAGAGTTGCTAAATCCGCTCATCTGAGTTTGCGGCGCGGATATTGGTTTCTCCCCAAGACCTTCTACGGCAAGCCGACTGCCGAACTTCTAACCACCTGGATGCCGGTGTGGATGCAACGCATTCATTTGGAAACACTTGTCAAAATTGCTGTTGGCGACTACCGTAAATACGGTCTGATGAAGCCGGACCACAAAATTTTTGAGCATCATCCGACAATCAATAGTGAGCTGCTGCATTATTTGAAACACGGAAAAATCAAAGCGCACCCAGATGTTCGGCGGTTTGACGGAAAATCGGTCGAGTTTGTCGACGGCACAAAAGAAGAAATCGATCTAATAGTTTGCGGCACCGGATTCAACGTCTCTATCCCCTTCCTAGAAGCTGGGGTTGTAGATATCGAAGGTTCTATCGTAAAAACGCAGTGGGGTCTAATCGCACCGCATCACCGGCAACTGTACATCTACGGTTGGGCACAGGCGCGTTATGGATTTGGTCCACTGCTGACACCCGCATCGGA
>JAYRNY010000658.1:0-4162 GCA_041911975.1 bacterium
ATGAATTCCTTGAGGACAACCTGCTCTTCTGCTGCGCTTCCGCCTTCAATAAAGAGCGCTTCATAGGCAATGCCCTGACCGCCCGCTCCAATCTGTTTCACCACCTGATAGCGACCGTCTCCTATTTTGTCGCCTGCTTCGAGCGGCTCGATTCTGACTCTTTCTTTGGTCAGGCTGCTCAACCACAATGAGGTGAAAGTGGACTCCTTTTGCGGGCACAAACTGTCAATCAAGAGCGGATCAATTTTCTCAGGAGGAAGATAGCGGCGCAGCGCATCGTGAAAGAGTTGCTTCTGCTGACCGTATAAGAACCCGTTTTCTATTAGCGAGATCCGGATGTGATTGCAAGCAGAAAAGCATGACTGGAAAAAGGAGTAGTAGAAGATATGCTGCATCAGCGGCATATTCTCAGGCAAGACATGGAAGTTTATCGTGGTATTGATTGGCCAGCTGTTCGCCGGTTTGGTATAGCTGACAAGCGAAATATTGCCCCAGTGAATGAGCGGGCTGGCTACTTCCAAGAGACCCTGCCGCCAGTGAAAGCGCATGCCTTCCTCGGAAAGAGCGACTGCTGAAGGATTCAAGCAGCTAATGCCGAGAATCAGCACCGGAAGTCCGACGAAGACGCAAACTATGAACGGCAGCATCCAAGTTGCATTGTACATTTGGATGAACAGGCCTATGACAAATAGCGGCAGAACCATGAATGTAAAAGTCAAAGACCCACTTCTTTCTATGGTGTCGAGCATCGGCCGCAGCATTCGCATAGGCTTGTATGTGAGAATGGTTTTTCCCTTAGGATCGAAAACAGCTCCTTCTTGCGCCTGTCCGTCAAGAACTTCACCGGGCGCCAGCCCCAGGCTGTCTCGCAGCTTTTCTTCCATGATCGAGCGCGGCAGAAGGCGCGCCATATTGGGGAGAAACTCATTCAACTCGGCGACATTCGCGAGATTTTCATCGTCACCGGTGTTTCGGAAAACTTTGTTTCGTTGCTGCTCATCAGTGTAGGAACAAGAAACATCAAAAGCATTCTTCAGTTCGATCGGTCGTGGGTAGCGCGGGTCCAGCGCGCGAATTGCTTCTGTTTGTACCGAGCCTTTCGGTAGTTTTTGATGCAGTGTGCGGGCGAGGAACTCGCGGTCGGCTTTGTTGGTGATGCCGGAAATGAGAATGCGGAATTGGTAATAAGATGGAAAGTCTTGTAGTTTCCAGATCTTTCCCGACAAAAACTTGTAGGAATACTCTAGCGCTCCAGCCTTCGGCATTTTTGTAACATTCAATATGACTGCGCCTTCAATCGATTCTTCGAAGGCTGAACACTTTTCATAGTCGGCGCTGCTAATTGTCGACCATGGGATGATCGGCGCTGATATATTGTGAAAGATCAGATTGTTCCAGCTCAGCGTAATGCCTTTTTCCGTCACTTTGATGCGATTGGGCAACAGGGAATTGAGCACCAAATTTGTCACCCATGCAGTCAACAAGGACATGACCACAATTGCTGACTGAAGCGCCCGCACATCAACCCACATGTATGCAAGCGTGAGATAAATGAACGCATAGGCGGCGATGCCGACTATCAGCGTGGACGGACGCGGAATCAGCGTTGGACGAGGATTGTAGTCCAGCGTCACGGTGTCCGTCATCTCGGGTTCGTCCTCGAGCGCAAACAATTCCATCTGCGACGGATTTGTGCCCACTGCGATGTCGCTCGCGCTGGCGGTTGAACTCTCTAGTGTCGGCGCAGTCAACGAAGGTTCTGCATTAGCGTCGAAGAATCCTGCACCACTTGATAAAAAAGTCGACATAGGTCTTTCCCCGGTTCAATTGAGATTACAGGCTGGCGGCGGCGCCTGTCACTTCATCGACGGCATGGCTCAATGCGCGAGCAGATTGAATACGCTCTTTTGCAGAGAGCGCGGTGCACTTCGAGACAAGCTCATCAATTTCAGGTGACAGTTCCTTTCTCGTCTTGCGAGGATGCGACGGAGAAAGTGGCTCCGGATCGTCGCCGGTAAGGAGGAAATTGAGAGTTCCACCCAGGGCATAGATGTCGCTGGAAGGTTCTGCTTTTCCGCGGAATTGTTCCGGCGAAATGTAGGACTGCTTGCCGATCAATGTTCCTGTCGCCTGCCCGACATACTCGTTGGCGGCACCGAAATCGATGAGTACGAGTGTGCCGTCTTTTCTCAATACCACATTGTCGGGAGTGAGATCGCGGTGCACTACCGGCGGTGATAGTTCGTGCAGGTAGGTGAGTGTCGCCGCCAGTTCTTTCGCCCAGGCAAGGACTTGTTTTTCCGCACACGGGCCGTGCATTCTCACATGTTGTCGCAGGCTTGTGCCCGGTACATATTCGAGCAGCATGTAGTCTCGTCCGTTCTCGACCATATGGTCCATCACTCTGGCGATCGCCGGGTGATCGAGTTTCATCAATAGGCTTGCTTCTCTGCGGAACAGCTCTTTTGCTTTTTCTCTTGTCCTGTCATCAACAGCATGAGGAATGACGGATTCTTTCAAAACTGCCAATCCGCCCGTGTCTAGCTCGACCAGGTAAACAGCCGAAAGACCTCCTGAAGCGATCATGCTTACGACTTTGAGCCTTCCGTTTTGAAGGGTTGCACCTTTGTTCAGAGGCACGTATGTTGTGGCGCCCAGATGGCTGCTCATCTCTTCTTCCCACATCGCGGTGTAAGTAGCCGGCTCCGCCTGCTGGGCAGCGACTTCGTCGAGCTTCAATATCTTCTTGGTAAGCTCGATTGCTTCATTGGAGATTACCGCTTTTTGTCCCCACTCGTTCAATGAGTGACAGAGTGATTCCAAATCTTTTTTCGAGAGTCTCTTGAGTTTGAGCGCTACATTGCCGCCTGAGCGGAAGTAGAGCCGCAGCGTATGATCGGCCATTGATTCCATATCATATGGATCGACGTTGCTGCGCACCATTTTCTTGGAAAGCGAAACAGAGCCCAGATCCGGCCAGGCGCGCGTGCGGCGGAAGAGCAGTGACCCAGACATGAGAATAGGGAAGGACAGCTTAGTATCTGTGAGCACTATTCTTGTATGTGGACCGGCGATCAGCCTGAAGAAGGCAAGCAAGCTGCCGACTGCATATACGCCGGCGAGGAAATATTCTTCCAGTCTGTACGGATCGGTTACGTATTCAAATCGTGTACAGCATACGCAGACCGCACCACAATGACAGTTGCTGCAGGTCATTGGCGATGCCACCTTTACCCTTTTTTCGTGGCTCATGGATAGACCTGTCTGTGGTCCATGCATGATCACATCGACTGTTTTGCGCGCCAGGAATAGTGGCGTATTTCCTCCCATTGCCACTGCGGCAATCAGAGAAAAGGTCAGGAACAGCGAAAACAGCCATACCGGCAAAACGTGGTAACGCAGAACGTGCTTATTGCGACTCACTGTTCAATCCTCGAAACTGGATAGTCCAGTCTCGATAATAAGCGTGCAGAGGGCCGTCAGTATAGATGGCTAAACTACATTTCGCCCACTGGGACTGAGTTTCAGGACTTCGGATAGTCGCTTACTGGGGTTATGGATAGTTTTTTATCGTGTCGAATTGCTCTGATGAACTGTTCAGTTGAAGAGGCTGAATAGGTTCAATAATTTGAATCGCACGAACCGGCAATACTAATTGACCGGGTTCAAGTTTGGAAAGTCCGCGAACTGTTTGTGGATCGATATCATATGTGAGTGAACAATTGTGCAGCGCGATCGGCTTCAAGTGTTCTTCTCGAATTTCATTGATTCTCTTCGTCAATCTCTTCACGATTCTGCTGTCTTCGTCACATCCACATTCGTCTTTCGCGATGTGCAATGCCGTAGAAAATTCAGACACTGCTCTTTCCCAATCTCCTGCGCGGGCCGCAATTTTTCCTGATTCGTAATGGAGATCAAGACTGCGTGAAGGCTTGTCGGCAGTATGTTCTTCGGCGCAAGCAAGTCCCTGGGTGATAAACGTTTGAGCCAGCGTGTATCTGTGCTTCCAGCTATAGATTCTTGCTACGCGGCGGCATTCTCTTTGCGCCATTCTGTGTCCGAAGATTTTGTGATCGAATTCAATCACTTCCAGTGTGCGTCTTATGCTGGCTGGACTGCCATCAAGAGAAAAGAAGCTCAAGCCGGATGCGAAGAAAACACC
>JAYRNY010000659.1:0-10157 GCA_041911975.1 bacterium
CGGCTTGATGTCCCGGTGAATGACGTGGCTCTCGTGCGCGTAACTGAGGGCGAAAGCCACCTGAATGAATATTCTTACAGCGCGGTCAACAGGTAACTGTCCAAGCCGTTTTATTTCATCAGCCAGGGTTTCGCCTTCCACCAATTCCATGAGGAAAAACGGCTGACCGCCGGGTAAAAGACCGAATTCGTATACTTTTAGCAGGTTGGCATGATCGAGAAGGTGAGCAGCTTTTGCTTCGTTTTGAAAGCGCCGCCAGGAGGCGTCGGCTTCCTGGAATTTATTCAGGCACTTGAGGGCGAACTGGCGTCCCATGAGCAGATGCTCGACGCGATAGACGCTGCCCATTCCGCCTTGTCCCAGCAAATCAATGATTCTGAACTTCTCGAGGACAATCAATCCAGGTTCCAGAACCACAGGTGCCATGGCAAATAGCGAGCGGGTAGTCTCTCCCATAGTCTCTGTGCCGAAGGAACGTTGGCCGGGAGTGCTTTTTTCTACTTCTGTCGATTCTTCTTGCAAATAAACTTTCCTGCCTGGGCCGAACTGGCAATGGGCACATGATTCTCTCTTACCCTGTAAATCCGATGGAATTATGAAGTCACAAATCTCCGCCATGCCTAACGAACGGGCAGAGAGAGGGTCTTCAGAAAGTTCAAATCCAAATGTGGCTTAATTGCGCTGCCTCTCCAGGGTAATTCCGGCAAACAGGCAACCATGTCCATGGTGGAAACATTTTCCCAGAGCACTGTCACTTTTGGATTGTGCTCCATCATGTACTGTGCGAAGTCTCGTTGCTCGCCTTTTGTGAAAACTCCTTCCAACTCGACTTTTCTTAGATTCGGCATCTGAGCAAGATACTTGGCGCATTTAGCCGTTACAGGGGTCTGAGTCAGATCCAGCCATTCCAGGGTTTTCAGTGAGATAAGTTCTTTCACGCCTTCATCGGTGATGTCGTTGTTGGCCAGGCAAAGCACCTTCAAAGACTTGCTTCTTGCAATCTTGGCCACGTCCTCGTCGCCAATATCGCTGCCGGCGATCACGAGCTGCTTCAGATTCGGCAGAGAAGAAATCTTGGCGGCCAGCAGTTCACCATCTTTGAGCACTGTCACGTCCAGGCAAGCTAAGTCTTTCAAATTTGGCATATCAACCAGAGAGCGGCACGACACAGCGCTGGTGGCTATGTTCAAGTATTTCAGATTGGGCAGGTAGCCGATGTATTTCAGATCTTTGTCTGAGAATTCGGTACCGCTCAGATTGATAATTCTCAGCCCCGAAAGACGACTTAGCTGGCGGAAAACAGCGGGATTGACAATGTTTTTAGCTCCTAAGAAATCGATACCGGAAAGATCCTCAGGACGAAAACCACCCAGAAGTTGCGGATTGTGCAGCAAGAATGGTCCGGGCTGAAGACAGATAGGCTCGTCTTTCCGCAGTTTGATAGTTCCCAGGGCTGGATTGTTGCGGCCATCCTCCAGTTCTAAGATTCCCAGTGAATTGTCCTTGGGAAAATTAAAGACGACAGAATTGGCGGTTCTTGTAGACCATGGTTTGTCTCTGAATTTAGCAAGCTTGGCTTCAGAATCATCTGCAACAGCGCTCGCTACGGGCTCTTGCGAGCCCTCACCCTTCAACCCACCCGCTTTTTCCAATGATGCCGTTGACATTGGCTGGTCGCTAAATGCTGAAGAGCCCTTGTCGTCATTACCAGTAAGAATTCCTACCCTCTGAAGCGCAGGCAGTGCTTCTCGTCCATGGGGCGATGAGCCCACCAAAGATGGATTGTCTGAGAGATTATTCAGTTCCGTTGGTAGCAATTTCACATGCGGTGCCGCCGATTTCTGCATGATGATCAGCCAATAGCAAAGAATGATTCCCAGTAAAAAAGTGGCAGCGCAAGCACCAATCAAAACATAAATGTTCGGACCGGCCGCCATCTTCTTTTTTCCCTTTTCAATCTTCTGTGCAGCCGTGCTCATCACTGATTTTACAGCGGGGATCTGCTCTTCGCCTTTGAATTTCTTCTCGATTGCGATCAGATCTTCGGCCAGTGCATTTGCAGTTTGATAGCGGTTGTCCGGCTCCTTTTCGAGCAATTTTGCAATAATGCGCTCGAGCTCATCCGGAAACTGGCTGCCCATCGAAGCTTCTTTCAGTGACAGCGGATTGTCCGACTGATGCTTCAGCATCGTCGAAAGAGCACTTTCACCTATGAAGGGCGGTGCACCGGTAAGCGTTTCATAGAGAACACATCCAAGAGAATATAAGTCAGAGCGGTGGTCTACGGCAATACCCATGCACTGCTCCGGACTCATGTAGAGCGGGCTTCCGAAAATCTCACCGGTCTTTGTCAGAGTCTGCTGATTGAATTCATCGAATCCGGTCAATTTGGCGATGCCGAAATCCACTACTTTGACAACTTCCTTTTCGTGCTCGTAATGCGGTTTTGCCAGCATGATGTTGCTGGGCTTCAAGTCTCTGTGCACCACTTTGTGATCGTGAGCGTACTGAATAGCAAATGCTACGTGAATGAAAATCTTCACTGCTCGCTCTAGTTCCAGCCCTCCCGCTTTCTTTATCTCGTCGGCGAGCGTCGGTCCATCAACGATTTCCATGAGGAAAAAGGGCATTGCACCAGGCAACAATCCAAATTCGTAGACTCGAATTAGATTCGGGTGATCGAGCACGTGCGCTGCTTTTATTTCGTTTTGAAAACGGCGCCAGGAGCCATCATTCGATTGGCATTTGCTCAAACACTTGAGCGCATACATGCGGTTTACCATTAAGTGTTCGACACGATAAACACTGCCCATGCCGCCTCTGCCGAGCAGCTCGATTATGCGAAACTTCTCGAGGACAATTTCTCCAGGTTCCAGTACCACAGGCGGTTGCGAAACGACATTCAGAGTCGTGTCGCCAAAAGCGGCATCAATTTTATTAGGATCTTCAGTCAATACAGCCTCGATCGCTGATTGTTGGAGAGTGGGACTTCTTTCAGTATATTCTGCGTCCGGTAATTCATTCCCATGGGCCTGGGTGCTGGGCCTAATATGCCCGTAACCTTTGCCCAAAAAGCTGAAAACCTTTTGCCTACTTCAAATTACCGGCATCCCATTTGAAGTCAGGCAGGTTTTTCGTCAGGTCGGAGGTTTCTTCATCAGTCCAGCACACCTGGATCCCCGGAACCTTTGCTTTGAGCGCCTTCTCGAAGGATTGTTTCTGGCTGTCCGGCCACTTCATGTCCCCCAATTCGACCTTTTTCAAGGAGCGCATTTCGGCCAGACTCTCCAGGCAGTGCGGTGATAATGCTGTGCCCGTCAAGTCTAGCCAGGTAAGGGTTTTAATGTCCTTCAGGTAAGATAAACCGGCATCGGTCACTTCTTTGTTGTAAGAAATGCAAAGAACTCTCAAAGAGGGCGTTTGCGAGATATCTTTCAGGGCTACATCATCAAGTTTGCAATGCGACATTTGCAATTCGAACAGATTATGCAGTCCGCTCAGATGACTGCAAATAGGCGGCATCTTGTCGTTGTTCGAGACATCCATTGCATTGAGGTTTTTCAGTATCGGCGAGTTAGCCAGACCATCGCCAGTGATAGCCGTGCCGTTGAAATTCGCATAGCGCAAATTGATCATTCGATCGAGGCTCGAAAGTGCCGCGTCATTGAAGCCTGTTTGTTTGACGTTGATAGCCTTCAGTCCGGTCAAACCGGATATGAACTGAAATCCGGAGACCGGGAAGTTCGACGCCGATGAAAAGTTCAGAAACACCAGGTCGTCAGCGCCGAACCCGGACATCAACTCCGGCGATTCAATGGCATTATTTCTTACCATCAGGGAAAGGCGCCTTTGTTTGGGCAGCTTCTTTTCTCCCTCTGCTTCCGAAACGAAGGCAGAGTCGTCGATAATCGTGCCCAGGCAAACTCCCTTCGGGAAGGTGAGGACGCGCTCGTCGCCGACGATGTTCGAGAAGCTTCCAGGCTTGGGTGCTACCTTTTTTGCCGCTTCCTCGAGCGGTGTCGCATTTGGTGCAGTCTGACCAAACGACGCTTCTTTAGCAGTCTTGTTTTCATAGTAAGTCTTCATTTCCTTAATCTGCCCGTGCATAATCACGTAACAGGTTACCGCACCGATAATCCCGCCCAGGACTGCCGCCAGAACGGCAATGAGAATCGTGTTTATAGCGATGTCGGCTTGTGTTACGGCTCCGGCCCGTGTCTTTTCGGCTCGCAGTTCTCCCACCGGTTGTGACGCGGTAGTGCTGCTTGCATCGCCGGCAAGAGTCCTTTCCAGCGCAATCAAATCGGCGGCCAGCGAGCTGGCCTTTTGATACCTCTGGTTGGGGTCCTTTTCCAGAAGCGTGGCAATGATTTTTTCCAGACCGACTGGAAAGCCAATTCCCATCGATGCTTCCTTGAGCGAGAGCGGTTGCTCTTGCTGATGTTTCATCATGGTGGCAATGGCCGATTCACCGATGAAAGGCGGTGCGCCGGTTAAAGCCTCGTAGAAAAGGCAACCCAGCGAATAGAGGTCGGAGCGACTGTCTATGCCTGTTCCCGCGCACTGCTCCGGGCTCATGTATAACGGGCTGCCGAATACTTCGCCGGTCTTTGTCAGTGTCTGTTGATTGAACTCGTCAACACCTGTCAGCTTGGCGATGCCGAAGTCCACTACTTTCACCGCTTCGCCGTCCTCTTTGTTCTCAAGCATGATATTGCTTGGCTTCAAATCGCGGTGAATGATCCGGTGTTCGTGCGCGTATTGAATCGCAAATGCCACTTGAATGAAGATTTTGATGGCCCGTTTCATGGGCAGCCGTCCGAGTTTCTTCACTTCATCGGCAAGCGTCACTCCGTTGACCAGCTCCATCAAAAAATAAGGGCGGCCACCGGGCAACAGCCCGAATTCAAAAACTCTGAGAAGATTTGCGTGATCGAGCATATTGGCGGCTTTGGCTTCATTCTCGAAGCGACGCCAGGTAATATCGTTGCGCTGCACTTTGTTCAAGCATTTGAGCGCGTATTGCTGGTGCATGAACAAATGCTCGACGCGATAAACGCTGCCCATGCCTCCTACTCCCAGGAGCTCCAGGATTTTAAACTTCTCGAGCAAAACTACACCAGGCTGCAATTCCGCAGGCGCCTGCGCCTGCAGAGACATGGTCGTATCGGCAAAGGGCAGACCCTCGGCAGGCACGATCTCATTTGCTTCGGCATCTGAGGCTTTCAACTTTTGCTCTTCAGCATCGGCCATCTAAGTTACAATCCCTCTCCCTTCCATGCGAAGTCCAGGCAATATTCTGGTGCCAGGCTCTCCGGGCTGCCAGTGCTGAGCTTGATCTTCGGAAATGCCTTTCTCAGCATCGTGACCGACTTCTTGTCTGTCATCATTTCCGGTATCACCATTTCTTTCAAGTTAGGCAATTGCTTTAAGGTTTGCAGCGAGTCGATAGTCACTGCCGTACCGGCTATGTCCAGGTACCTGAGCTGCTTCAGCCCTTTCAGGTAGGAAATGCCTTTGTTAGTCAGCTTTCTGTTCATGCCGATGGAGAGAACTTTCAAGTTTGTGCAACGACCAATTTCCTTAATGGCATCATCATCCAACAGATCGGCATGGAGGCTGAGCTGGTAGAGTTTTGGTATCTCGCCGACCCGCTCGAGAAGAGTCTCTACGTTCTGCACGCTACCTGCATGCAAGGACGTCAATTTGTTCAAGTTCTTTATCCGCGCCAGACCGTCACCAGTAACGTTGGTGGCGGTGACGTTGAGGTAACTCAAGTTGGAAAGCTTGTCCAGATATTTTACATCTGCATCAGCGAAATCAGAGAACTTGACGTTGAGCGCTTTCAGCCCTGTCAAATGAGTCATCGACGAGAATACTTTCGACTGCGCCATATCATTCTTCGACATGTAGAGTATGGCAAGATCGTCAGCGGCAAAATGCTTGAGCAAGTATGGGTTCTTATTGAGCGCATCGTATCTTGGATTGAAGCCAATCAGCTCGTTCTTCGGCCTTCTAATCGTCCCTATGCAATTGATACCGGGACGGTCGGAAAAGATGAAGGCACCGATTGCTGTTTTCGGAAACTCGAATACTCTTTCATTGGTGGCCGAATCAATGTGTGAAAATGGCTTTTCATCAAGTTCTGGAGCGCTCAACCGTGGCTGAGGCTGGAACACGATCGGGCGTTTTCTTGCCCTTTCCGTTTCCAGTTCTTGCTGCATTACAAAATAACAAACGCTCATGCCGAGAAAGAAAGCGAGCGCTCCTATGACTGCTTGACCGATGCGGTTGCCTTCAAAAACGGAAGAAGGCTTTTGAATAAATGCCGGCTTGCCGGTCCCTCTTGCCGCTATGCCCAGTGTTCCGGACGCCGCTTTGTCGTATTTGAGTTGGCTTTCCAGTTGGATAAGATCTGCGGCAAGTTGATTGGCATTCTGGTAACGATTGCTGGGATCTTTGGCGAGAAGTTTGGCGACAATTCTCTCCAGCTCCAGAGGAAAATCTATGCCCATGGAGGCTTGCTTGAGCGATAGTGGCGGCTCTTGCTGATGTTTCATCATGGTGGCAATCGCCGAGTCACCAAAGAATGGCGGAGCACCGGTTAACGCTTCGTAGAACATGCAACCTAGAGAATAGAGGTCGCTGCGCTGATCGACCGGTTGTCCCGAGCACTGCTCGGGGCTCATGTACAGAGGGCTGCCGAAGATCTCGCCGGTCTTGGTAAGGGTCTGCTGGTTGAATTCATCAGCTCCTGTAAGTTTGGCGATGCCGAAGTCGACGATTTTTACGATCTCCTCTCCATCCGGGTCTTCATTCTTCACGACCATGATGTTGCCGGATTTCAGGTCGCGGTGAATGACTCCATTTTCGTGTGCGTACGCAATCGCAAAAGCCACTTGAATGAAAATTCGAATGCAGCGCTTGACAGGCAGCCGGCCAAGACGCTGTATCTCTTCTGAGAGAGTGGCTCCATCCACAAAGTCCATGACGAAGTAAGGGCGCCTGCCTGGCAGAAGACCGAAGTCATGAACCTTGATCAGATTCGGGTGGTCGAGAATATGAGCGGCTTTGGCCTCGTTTTGAAAACGGCGCCAGGTGTGGTCATTTGGCTGCGCTTTATTGAGGCACTTGAGGGCGAAAACCGTGCCCAGGTGGACATGGGTCACCCGGAATACACTGCCTACACCACCCAAGCCGACCAATTGCATTACTTTGAACTTGTCAAGAACAATTGTGCCTAGTTCCAAGACAACAGGACTATTGGTCCCTTCGCCCCCAATAGGCTCTGCGCCATTGGCAATATCGGACACCGAGGCGTTGGCAGCCTCGGCCTCGTCTTTCGGGTCTCTGTTGGTGGACGGATTCTCAGTCATTTCCGGGAGTTTATATAACCAATAGTCTTGTTCCCCAAAGAAATATGCTTCGCACAGATATAACTGTCCGATAAGCCGGCAAGAAGCGCTGGCAGCCGGGGCTTAATTCAGCTCTTTCATGATCTCGTGAATGTCGTCGGTTTTGTCACCCATAGTGACGTCGCTCTCAGTGGTTTTCTTGTACCCCTGAGGAACTGTGAAGATGTTTTTTTTCAGCGGCTTTGACTTGGCTGTGATGGTATCAAGGACGGTGATTACACCTTCTGTTTTGTTGTAGGCAAGACCCTGTCCGTATGTGAACGGGTTGCCTAATTTCACGTATTTGAGCGGTATTCCATCTGCTTCTTGAATGTGAAACATCTGGCAGAGGAAACTCAAGATGTGTGCATCGACCTTAAATAGCCGATGCACGTAATATGAGCCGGCTTTTCCCTGTTTTAAATCAACCAACCGACCGTCTTTGCGTTTGAAAGGCAGAGCATAAATCTTGGTCTTCAGTCCTTTGAAATTGGCCGAATCGCTCTCTACAACGAGCGGCCAATCGGTTGCGCCTTCGAGATATTCTATGTGCTTTGGACCGTTGCGCATAAAGTTGCCGTATGTGAGTTTGGCGATTTTCTTGCGTTTCGGATTAAACACATGCACATCCCAGCTGGGGCCGGCAATGATGAAACGACTGCCATCCATTTGTGTGATTTTGGCCGCGTTTTTGGCAATTTCGACTTCGATATCGCCCATGCCGCGATGACGCTGGTACAGGCTGAGCATCGATTCGGCCTCGGCCGCCCGGCCGGGCAAAAACAGGCATGTGATGACTGAGAGCAAGACTGCCGTGCCTGTCCGTGCTGCCGTTTTTCTTTGCATTCTCACGTCCTTGCGGGATTGCTTCCTCTATTCTTCCATTTAGACATCGGGAAATAAACGCGCTAACATTAGGAAAAGCCTGTGAGGGGTCATTGTTTCAGGTGTTTCTTTCCGGTATTTCGCTAGCGGTGGGAGTTTATGTGGCTCTTGCCCCGCGTATGGCCCGACCATTTTATCGAAAATTCTTGTTTCATCCTGATCCTTACCCGCATGATATCGAGACGGCTCCTTCTCTCGGTGAATTTGAGGGCGAAGATGTCTATTTCCTGTCCCGCCGCGGCAAGCGGCTGCACGGGTGGATTTTTGAGAATCCCGATGCCCAAGACTGGATGCTCGTAAGCCACGGCAATGCGGGCAATATAGTCAACCGCACCGAGTTGGTCCGATTGCTTCTCAGGTCCGGTGTCTCCGTTTTCATCTACGACTACCAGGGCTACGGGCGCAGTGAAGGAAAGCCCGATATTCCCGACATCTGCTTCGACGGCGAAGCGGCATATGATTTCTTGGTTGCTGAAAAGAAAGCGCGCCAGGAAAACATCATTCTCTACGGCGAATCACTGGGAGCATCGGTGGCCGGATACATTTCAAGGGTGCGGCGCTCCAAGGCTCTCATCCTCCAATCCGGCTTCGCATCCCTGGAGCGAATCGCCCGCGAGTCCCTGCCGATACTTAAGATTTATCCTGACTTTCTCTTTCCGCAGTCGTTCTTAAACAATATTGCGGTCCTGCAGCAGCCGCACCCGCCTGTGCTGATCGCGCATGGAGTCAACGATGAGGTCATCGATTTCGATCACGCACATCATCTCTACAAGTTGGCTGTAGGCAAAAAGATCCTTCTCGAGCTGCCGGAATCCTCTCACAGCGACATTACAGTCAGCGCGCCGGAAGAATTCCAGCAGGCGATTACCGAATTTCTTTCCACTCTCTCGTAAAAGAGAACCATCCCTGTCTGGGATTAGCTAGAGCTTTTTGGAGAGGAGCACTAGCGTGAAGCTCCAACACCTTCACGGCGCAGGCGGATCAGGTTCAGCGCCGAGCCGGCTTTGAACCAGCCTATTTGTTCCTCTGTCATAGTGTGCTTGAGCTCGACCACGTCTTCACTGCCGTCGGCATGACGGATTTTCATTTCGACGTTCTTGCCCGGAGCCAGTTTAGCCAGATCGAGAATGCTCACTCTGTCTGTTTCTTGAATCTTGTCGTAATCATTTTCTTTGGTGAAGGTGAACGGCAAGATGCCTTGCTTCTTGAGATTGGTTTCATGGATGCGAGCGAAGCTCTTCACTACGACGGCTTTACAGTTGAGGAAACGCGGAGACATGGCAGCATGTTCGCGGCTTGATCCTTCACCGTAGTTTTGATCGCCGACTGCGATCCAGCCCAGTCCATTAGCTTTGTAGTTGCGAGCCACGGCTTGATAGGCTTTTCTGTCGCCGGCCAGCACGTCCAAACCGATGCCGATATCCTTCGTGAAGGCATTGGTGGCGCCGGAGAACATGTTGTCGCTGATCTTGTCGAGATGACCTCTGTAACGCAGCCATTGACCGGCTGCCGAAATGTGATCGGTGGTGCATTTGCCCAGCGCTTTCATCAAGATCGGAAGTTCCGTGTAGTCTTTTCCGTTCCATGCCTCAAACGGTTCGAGGAGCTGAAGCCGCTCGGAATCAGGCTTTACATCGACAACAACTTTGTCTCCGTCTTTTGCCGGTGGGATGAAACCACTTTCGTCGGCAATGAATCCTTTTTCCGGTAGCTCATCGGCAGTCGGTGCAACCAGCTTGAACTCTTTTCCATCCGTGCCTTTGAGAGTATCGGTCAGAGGATTGAACTTCAATGATCCGGACAGGGCAAAAGCAGTGACGATTTCGGGACTGCCGATGAATGCCAGCGTTTCCGCGTTGCCGTCGTTGCGCTTTTGGA
>JAYRNY010000660.1:0-6862 GCA_041911975.1 bacterium
AACTGGCGGACCATCCGTACCGTGGCCAGGGTGTAGTCATAAGCCGAGTATTTCTGCCACTTCGAGTTCCAGTAAGCCATAGGCGCAATGATGTCCGTGTATTGCGCCAGCAGGCGCCAGGGTGTTTTTGCCACCTGCGGAGCGCGATTGAGAGGGCTGTATACGACAGCCATAATCGGCATCGTCGGACCTACGGCTTCGCGGATTCGCTTTAAGTAAGCCTCTACCGCCTTAGCATCAAGGTTTTTCTCCAGGTTCGGCGCAATCGCATCGACGTGCTCTCCGCGCTCGCTGGTGTATTTCGCAGCAGCGATCATTCTGTCAGCATCGACTGTAGGATTGGCCAGCTCGTGGTACCCCCAGGCGATGACGCGAATCTTGTAGCGATGCGCCGCTTCGATCAATGCGCCAAGCCGCGCCGGTTCGCAGATGCCGGGCGTATTGCTGCGCGAAGTCTGGATGAAAACATTGCGAATCCCGTAGCTGTGGAGCTTCTGGCAGTAAGTATCCGCATTCTCTGCGAGCGGATAATTCCACATGTTGATCCAGAGCCCGGCTCCATCTGCCGGTCCTGTCAAATGCCTTGACAGGTGATGCGTTGCCGGAGCAGCAGCACCAATGGCCGCCGATTCTCTATGTGGCACAGCCGACTGGGCGACAGCGGTCTGCGCGAAAGCCGGAAGAACAGGCGCTGCAGCAGAAAGACCAGAAAACACGGCGGTGATAGCAAGTGTTTTCACCTTGCTAGCTATAGGTTTAGCTACTAAGCCGCACATGGACACCTTACTTTCTAGTAAACGGGATTTAACAATTATAGCTACTTACTACTAAAAATGAATGGGCTTTTATTATTCAAGCAGAACCACTCGATTTTCGCTAGATCCAGCAGCCTGGGCTGTTTTAAGCTCTGAGGCGCAGAAACTGCGATAATTCTTTTTTCCGAGCGAGTGTCCTGATAAATATGTCCCATGGAAACTCGCTTGTTAAACGCAGTGTTAAAACATTTAGAACCGCCGCAAGACCTGTTCACTACTTCGAGACATACCTGGCACCCATGAAAATTGCACTCGGGCAGATCAACACCACAGTCGGTGACATCACTGGAAACGTGGACAAGATGCTGGATTTCGCCAATCGGGCCAAAGCAGCGGGCGCCGACTTGATAATCTTCCCGGAGCTTGCGGTAGCAGGCTATCCGCCGCTGGATCTCTTGCTCAAAGACAGTTTCATACAGGCCAACCTGGACGGATTGCACCGCCTGAAAGAGCGCATGCCCATGCCTGCAATTGTGGGATTTGTCGACATCAATCACGGTAAGGGGCGCCATTTGTTCAACGCCTGCGCCTTCATCGAAGCGGGAGCAATCAAAGCCGTCCAGCATAAAACATTGCTGCCGACCTATGACGTTTTCGATGAAGACCGCTATTTTGAGCCGGCTTCGCAGCATATGCCGATACACTTTCAGGACCTGAACATTGGCTTGTCCATTTGCGAAGACATCTGGACGCGTGGCGATATCCTGGAAAAACTCTCTTACCAGGTCGATCCGCTGCAATTGCTCAGTGAGAAAAAACCAGACCTGCTCATCAATATTTCCGCTTCACCGTTTGCCGCCGGCAAAGAGCATGTGCGCATGGAACTCGTCAAAGAGCAGACGCGGCGCCACAATTTGCCGATGATTTATGTCAACAGTGTGGGCGGAAACGACCAGCTGATTTTCGACGGCCGCTCGTTCGTAATGGACGAAAAAGGCGAGTTGATTGCCATGGCCAAAGCATTTGACGAAGACCTCGTCTATGTCGAAGTCGAACATATTGAGACGCAAACTGAAAGAAAACAAGAGACGGAAGCGAAGATTGCACCAGGCAGAACAAAGAAAGAAACATCGATAAAGCTGTCCGGCACGATCGCCGAATTTTCCTCTGATAGAACCGTAAATACGCTGGCAGCCTTGGTTCTCGGTACTCGAGACTACATGCGCAAATGCGGTTTTAGACGCGCGGTAATCGGACTGTCTGGTGGTATAGACTCCGCCGTAACTGCGGCAATTGCTGCCAAGGCTGTAGGCAAAGAAAACGTTATGGGCATTGCCATGCCCTCCCCTTTCTCTTCGCAACATTCAATCGATGATGCCAGAGAACTGGCTGAGAACCTGGGAATCGAGTTCCACATAGTGCCCATCGAACCGGCGATGAAGGCTTACGAGAGCATGCTCGCACCGCTATTTGGCGATCGCGAAAGAGATGTCACCGAAGAAAACATTCAAGCCCGCATTCGCGGCGGCATCCTCATGGCAGCATCCAACAAGATGGGTCATCTGGTCCTCGCCACCGGCAACAAGTCGGAACTGGCAGTCGGATATTGCACCTTATATGGTGACATGTGCGGCGGTCTCGCCGTCATCTCCGACCTTCCCAAAATGATGGTCTACGACGTCGCCAGATACATCAATGAGGAAGCTGGAAAGCCTGTAATTCCGGAGAGCACGATAGACAAGCCTCCTTCGGCGGAACTTCGACCGAATCAACTCGATCAAGACAGCTTGCCACCATATGTGATATTGGACGGCATCCTGTACGCCTATGTCGAACAACGCCGAAAACCTGATGAAATTATCCGCCTCGGTTATCGGCCCGAAGTGGTCCAGGACGTCATCAATCGCATCGACCGCAACGAGTACAAACGCAAACAGGCTGCACCCGGGCTGAAAGTCTCCTCGCGCGCTTTCGGTATGGGGTGGCGCATGCCAATTGCGCAGCGTTTCCAGGAAAAAGCGACTGTACCGTCCAGCCCGGCCGCGCCCGGCTCGCCCTAAAAACGGTGCTATGCTGGTTAGGTCCTGTACGGAAAACCTTTGATTGTTATTTAATTTGTCACTTTTTATTCGTTGCCGCAGACATTCCAAATAATTGAATAAGTACTCGCATCATCAGTACAGTTTGCCCTGCAGCTATCGTTTTTCTGGACTGCCTGGAGGTCCAAATGAACCGCAAGGAAGAAGAGATTAAGAAGAAGCTACTCGAGCTGGAAACCTCTGTGCTCAAAGAGACCCCCAGCTCGCTTGCTTCCGAGCAGAAGTCGACATCGCTGACCTCCAGCGGCTCTCAAACGCCGGCCACTACCGTCAAATCAGATCTCTGCTACTTCGGCGGGCTCGGGCTGATTGGCGTGGGCATCTTAATGGTCTTCCAGCACGTCACCGTCGGCTCTGGCTTGATGGGCATGCTCGGATTTGGAGGCGGCGGCTTCGGGCTTCTGCTCATTCCGCTGATGCTCGGCATCGGTTGGATGTTCTACGACTCCAAGAACCGCGCCGGTTGGGTAATTACAGCCGGATCCTGCGCGATGATCTTTTTTGCAATTCTTTCTTCGCTGAGAATGAACTTTGCCAACATTCCCTTGCTCAGTTTGATCATGATGCTCCTGCCGTTCGCGCTAGGGGGTGCCCTTCTACTCAAGGGAATGGGCGGGCCGAAAGGCGTCGAGGCGGCGCTGCAAAATGAAATCAAGCAGATCAAGAAAGAAAAGGATAGTTAAGCAATTTCGGGTATTTATGGTCCTTTGTGACGTCCACCTGTAGACTAGGCCGTCCTAGATCACGACCAAATCCGAGTAGCAATAATGACTCAAGCAAATCTGGCCACCGAACCCCGGCTGGTCCATCTCGAAAAGCGTCCGAATGGTGTGGCATTCGTCACTTTCGACTCCGGACAGAAGGAGAATTTCCTCAGCACGACAGTTCTGGCGCAGCTTGAGGCTACTCTTGTCGAGATTGAGAAAGACGCCAGCATTAAGGCGATTGGAATTGTTTCCGGCAAAGAGACCAACTTCATCTCGGGCGCCGATTTGCACGAGATTCTCAAAATGAGCATCGAAGAGGCTCACCAGATGTCCAGCCGCGGGCAGGATTTACTGTCTCGCTTCGCAAAACTTTCCATTCCTTCAGTATGCGGCATCCACGGCACCTGCCTTGGCGGTGGGCTGGAATTGGCCCTGAGCGCCGCACGCAGGATTGCCACCCCCGCACAGGAGACGGTGCTCGGGCTTCCGGAAGTAAAGCTGGGTCTGCTTCCCGGTCTGGGCGGCACACAGAGATTGCCTCGCCTTATTGAATTGAGGGCGGCCACAGAGTTCATTCTTTTCGCACAAACAGTCGACGCTCAAAAGGCTTTGGAACTAGGAATTGTCGATGAACTGGTGGAAAAGGACAATCTTCTGGCGCGCGTCGAAAGTTATTGCCTGGAGTTGGCTGCCGATCCTGATTGGAAATCTCGCCCTCACGGTGCGGTTTTAGACACACGGGAGAAGCAGGAAAAGTATTTCAAGATGATGGAGCGCACACTGCGCATCAAGACTAAGGGCAATTACCCCGCCCCGGTAAAAGCGCTCGAATCTATAAAGACCGGGCTCCTGGAAGGCATGGACAAAGGTCACGAATTCGAAGCTCGCGCCTTTGCCGACCTGACATTCAGCGAAGTGTCCCGCAATTTGATCTTCCTCTTTTTCACAACAGAGTTCTACAAAATGTCTGCTTCAGCCAAAGCAGCAAAGCAAGGCTCGGCGCCTATCAAGTCAGTCGGCATCATCGGCGGTGGCATCATGGGAACAAACATCGCCAGCTGGGCCGCCATAAGAGGATTTGAAGTCACCATAAAAGCAGCCAGTAACGCACGCCAGCAGCTGATGCTGGAGACCGTCACCGACAACGTCAGCCGCGCTGCGGCCGACAATACCGGAAACTCTCAGTTGCCCGCCTCGATTAAATCAGCCAACTCGTTTGCAGACCTGGCAGATGTTGACTTGCTGATCGAAGCCTGTGCGGAAGACTTCGACAAGAAAGTAGAAATACTCTCAAGTGTGCTTCCGGTTTTGAAACCCACGGCAATCGTCGCCACCAATACATCATCTCTGTCTATCAATAGCCTGGTCGAAAAGCTGGGTGCCAAGCATGATTTCTTCGGCATTCACTTCTTCCATCCAGTCGACCGAATGCCCCTGGTGGAGGTAATTCCGGCAAAAAATGCAGGCAAGGAAAACCAATCCAAAGTGCTGGCATTTCTCGCCGCTCTGGACAAATTGCCGCTTCCCGTCAAAGACAGCACCTGCTTCCTGGTCAATAGATTGCTGTGTTGCTACATCAACGAAGCAGCGCGCCTAGTCGATCTGGGCACTGCAGTCAACTGGTTGGACGACGCGGCGATAGATTTCGGAATGCCGCTTGGTCCCTGGGGTGTAACGGACGAAGTAGGAATGGATGTCGCCCTTCTGGTCGCGGATTCCTTGCAGGCAGGCATCGGAGAAAGATTCACAAAGCCAGCCTGCCTCAAAGGTGTCAAAGACATCGGTATCATCGGCAAAAGGCATGGAAAAGGGCTCTACAACTGGGACGAGCAGGGAAGAAATCTGGGAATGGATCCCGACTTGACCAACATTTTGAAATTGAATGTGAGTAGTGAGAAGTGCCCTGCAGAAGAAAGCAAAAAACTGGCGGAGCACATTCTCTTGCCGATGATCGATGAAGCGGCGCGCTGCCTTGATGAAAAGGTGGTTCGTCGCCCCCGCGAAATAGACGTAGCGACAGTTCTCGGCATGGGCTTCCCGCCTTTCCGCGGCGGACTTTTAAAGTATGCCGATTCCCTCGGCATTCCCTATGTCATTGAAAGACTGGAAGAGATCTATAAGGAGCCGGGTCCTAAGCGCGAAGTAAGCGAGTATTTGAGACAGATGAGCGCGACAGGTAGAAGCTTCTACAGCAGCGGCAAAGACACGGACTGATGGGGCCTGGCTGATGGACAAATCAAGGCTCTTTGTGGGAACCTTTCTCGATGCAGAGCAGGCGTTCATCGTAGCGAAATTGAAGCAGATGAATGGCGATTTGTCCCAGATATGGAGTCTGAAAGCTCGTTTTGTACCTCTGCCAAAGCTGCATCTTACCTGGCTTTTCATTGGCGATGTCGAGCAAGATCGCATAGACGATGTGAAAACAGATCTGACTGCGGCGGTGAAATCCTGGAAGGAAAACGCCAAAAACAGCGAGTTTCAAATCAAATACGATCGCATAGAGGTCTGGTCTTCTCTCAAGACGCCGCGCGTTCTGGTTTTGGAAAGCACGAGCGACTGCCCACCTGCCGAGAGCCTTCACAGCGCAATCACAAAGCCTCTAGCTAAATATCTCGAAAAGAGCGACAACATTGCGAGATTCAAACGATTTCGACCGCACTTGACTGTTTGCCGTTTTTCGCCGGATACGAATCAACGCGGTGGCGGAAAGACTAGGCGGCAGATAGAAGACTTCAAAACGCCTGAAGACCTTTTACCTGTATTGCAAAAAATAGCAACGGTTTGCCTGATAGAAAGCGACTTGAATGCCGGACCGAACGGATACGCCAGCATTTTAGATTTACCTCTCTAGGGGCGCATTGTGGGGTGCATACAATGCGCCCCTACAGAAGCATGATGGCATTGCCGCCCCTACGATTGGGATCCCAAACGGTACAGAGCCGTATCCTTACTGGAAGGTTTCTCTAAAATAAGAACGCATGCGTTGGAAGACGCTCTTTCTGGGAGCCGCTTTCGCAGCTTGCACCGCAGGTTCAGCAGGAACACGACCGGCAATAGAGCGTGGAGCCGTCACCGCTGCCGATGTCTTAGATTCCGGAGCAACAGCCGTTGCTTTTATCACGCTAGCCGTCCGTGCCGGGGCCGTGCGTGCGGTCGAAACTCTGTCCCCTGGCACATACTGGGAAAGCGGTTCTTCATTGATACTCGAACGCGCTGGCGCACTTGTGTGTGTGACGAAGTTTGCATTCTTTTGACTGATCGTATGAGCAGGAGCAAAGCGGCTGTGGATTTGCGAAGACGG
>JAYRNY010000661.1:0-3574 GCA_041911975.1 bacterium
AGAATCCATGGATTTTTTTCAACTCAGTATCGCCCAGCGGCTTGCCGGCGATTGTGGAGCGCGCGGGCCCGAATGCGCTCAGCTCATCTATTTCATCTACTACTTGCTTCGACGCCACTACCATTTGCATCTCTCCCAATAAATAAGGGTCAGCCGGACTGGTCTAATCTGCAAAGCGCTGCGGCAAATTGCCCCGGCTTTCTGAAAGGACTCATACGTTGAGAATTGTAGTTGCTTTGCTTTGAAAGTATATAGTTCGGAAGGCCGAGTTGCATTATCCAGCAATGCACTACAAAAATGCCGTAAAGTCGCGCCCGGGCTTGACCATGCCCGTAATTCGAACGATCAATCCTTTGGTTGAAGAGATTGTCCGGCTGAGACTGTAGGATTGAATCTGCCTGACTTAATATTCCAGATTCACACAAAAGTGAGGATAGGCCCTTGAGCAATAAAAAAGATTCCGAGTCGAACCCGGCTTCGTCCTCGCCCTCATCGAATTTCGACCAAGGCACTGTCGCTGCAGAATCCAGAACCAGGCGCAAGCGTGGCCCAGACACAATCGAGATGCGCGCAATAAGCACCAATGAGGCAGTCAGGCGGCATCTGCTCGAAAACCTGCGCTCCGACCAGGGGAAATTTGCAGCTGTCGCCAGCATGAATGATTACTATCAGGCTCTTGCCAGGGTGGTTCGCGACCGTATGATGCGCCGCCGGACGAGCACGGCAAAAACTTACTTCGAGAAAGCGAGCCGAACCGTCGTATACCTTTCGGCTGAGTATCTACTCGGACCACAACTTGGCAATAATCTCATTAATCTCGGTATCTACGGTGATACACAGTCCACGTTGCTTGAGCTCGGGCTGTGTCTTGATGATCTGCTCGAGCAGGAGCCCGAGCCCGGCCTCGGCAACGGGGGTCTAGGCAGACTGGCCGCCTGCTATATGGACTCTTTGGCTACCCTGAGAATCCCTGCCATCGGATATGGTATCAGATACGAATTCGGCATCTTCAGCCAGGCGATTCGCGATGGTTGGCAGGTGGAGATGACTGACAAATGGCTCAAGCATGGTAATCCCTGGGAAATAGCCAATTCTCAGATCTCATATGATGTCTATCTCGGCGGACACACCCGGCATTTTCTTGACGATCATGGTCACAATAAAGTGGAATGGATTCCCGACCGTGTAGTCAATGGTGTGGCATACGATACGCCTGTGCTCGGGTATGGTGTCAACAATGCAAATGTGCTGCGCCTCTGGAAGGCTGAAGCGGCAGAATCATTCGATTTCCAGGCCTTCAATGTTGGCGATTATTACCGCGCTGTAGATGCCAAAGTAGTGTCAGAGAACATAACCAAGGTTCTTTACCCCAACGACGAGCCCGCGGCCGGCAAGCAGCTTCGTCTCGAGCAGCAGTATTTCCTCGTCTCCTGCTCTCTACAAGACATGATTCGCATCTATCTGCAACGAGAGAAAACTTTCGATCGTTTTCACGAGAAGTATGCGGTGCAGCTCAACGACACTCATCCGGCCCTTGCCGTTGTCGAACTGATGCGGCTTCTTGTAGATGCGCACGGGGTTGATTGGGAGAGAGCCTGGGAAATAACCAGACGCACCATGTCCTACACCAATCACACGCTCTTGCCTGAAGCGCTTGAGACGTACAGTCTTCCTCTGATTCAGCGGCTCTTGCCCAGGCATCTGGAGATAATCTATGAGCTCAATTCCCGTTTCCTCTCCGACGTCAGCACTCGCTTTCCTGGCGATAATGCACTCCTGGCGCGCCTCTCCTTAATTGGAGAGTCTGGCGATCGGCAGGTGAGAATGGCTAACATAGCCTGTATTGGAAGCCATGCAATAAACGGCGTTGCGGAACTGCACAGCGATTTGCTGAAAACTACTGTGCTCAATGATTTTTACAGGCTCTGGCCGGAGAAGTTCACAAATGTGACAAACGGTGTTACACCCCGTCGCTTCATTAAGCTTGCGAACCCCGAGCTGGCCATGCTGCTCAGCGATGCAATCGGCGATCGCTGGATAAGCGACCTGAGGGAGCTCGAGAAACTAGAACCGTTCGTCTCGGACAGTAATTTCTGCAGTAAGTGGGCGCTTGTTAAGCTCAACCGCAAGCGGGCACTGGCGGAGAAAATCAAGTCAACAACCGGTGTAGACGTAAACAGCTGGACACTTTTTGATGTCCAGACCAAACGTATGCACGAGTATAAAAGACAGATCCTGAATGTGCTCCACATCCTCACGTTGTACAACCGGATAAAGCGCGGACAACCCGTACAGGCAAGGACATTCATTTTTGGCGGCAAAGCTGCGCCAGGCTATTACATGGCCAAGCTGGTGATCAAACTCATCAACAGCGTTGCCGACCTGGTCAACCACGATCCTGAGGTCAATCACCAATTAAGGGTGGCTTTCATACCTGATTTCAATGTGAAAAACGCGCAACTCATATACCCTGGCGCTGATCTGTCTGAGCAAATCTCAACAGCGGGTTTTGAGGCTTCCGGCACAGGCAACATGAAATTCTCGCTGAATGGAGCCCTCACAATCGGCACTCTCGATGGTGCCAATATCGAAATCCGCGAAGCGGTTGGAGCCGACAATTTCTTTACGTTTGGCCTGACCGTCGATGACATAGCCAAAATCAGGGCGCAGGGTTACAATCCGCGAGTGTATTATGAACAAAACCAGGAGCTCAAGCAGGTGATCGATATGATCGGCTCAGGAGTTCTCAGTCCGAATCATCACGCTCTTTACCGTCCGCTACTTGGCGCGCTCCTGGATCACGATCATTTTATGGTCATGGCCGACTATCCGCTTTATATCGAGTGCCAAAAGAAGGTCGGCGAGCTGTGGGAAAAGCCTGCCGAGTGGGTACACAAATCGATTCTTAACGTAGCCCGCATGGGCAGATTCTCATCCGACAGGGCGATCAACGAGTACTGTAGGAATATCTGGAGTGTTCAACCTGTTGACGTAGAACTCGATGTTATCGAGCCGATCGCCCTGACCATATAACCCATTCACGTTTGAAGACTGGTCTGCGAATTCATATTTGCTTGTCATTGATCCAATTCTTTGCCGCTCTTGTCGATATATTTGATGTGTGGGTCCTTAGGCAAGTTACATGCTGGCAGGAGCAGCATCATGAGGATGACTGCGAGCAAAGATACATATGGAAGTTTCATAACTCTTCCTTGTCTGCCCGCGCCCTCTGACTCGGCGTCCCTAATCAGCTTGGAACAAGCTAGCACAAAGGCTATCTTGTGTTTAGCAAGATAGCAGTATAAGCGCGCGAGGCGCCCAATGACTGTACATGCAATCATTGTTGCCCTTTGCGGCGTGCCCATTTTTGAAAGCCTTGGTGCCCAAGTCCCAAGAAGCGCGATTGCTTATGAATTTGAGGCGTGCCCGACAAAAATCAGTATGAAGATCCTCATCCCCAGCCCGAACAACATTTGCATCTATCGCATTTTGGCGGCGCCCGTTTTCCCGAAACTTATGTCAGGCAAGAATTTCACAGAGCGCCTTTGCTAAATGTTGATTGCCTTTGCTTGCA